>JAGLDI010000043.1 GCA_023145655.1 Desulfuromusa sp.
TTTTCTCCTTGTGAGCGGGCTTAAGAATCCGGGCTGCCAGAGCTGGTGAAAGGGTCAAAGCGACAATACCGGAAACCACCATGGCAATAGCAATGGTGATGGCAAACTGTTTATAGAGGGTTCCGGTCATACCACCAAGAAAAGCAACCGGTAGAAACACCGAAACCAGCACCAGAACGATAGCAATCAACGCTCCGGCTAAATCCTCCATCGCCTTGCATGCAGCCTTATACGGCGTCATATTATAGGCGGCCATATTGTGCTCGACACTCTCCACCACGATGATGGCATCGTCAACCACCAATCCAATAGCCAGAATCATCCCGAACAGAGTCAGCATATTGGTTGAAAAGCCAAGCATGTAGATACCGATATAGGTGCCGACAATACATATCGGGACAGCCAGAATCGGAATAATCGTAGCACGAAAACTCTGCAGAAAAATGAAGACGACCAGCACTACCAGGATTACCGCTTCAAAGAAGGTATGGATGACCTTTTCAATCGAGGCTTCGGTGAATTCGCTGGTATCCAGGACAATATTATAATCCAGCCCCTCCGGGAAACTTGGTCGAATCTGCTCAATCAAAGCACGAACATTGGTCGAGGTTTCAATAGCGTTGGCACCAGGCTGCTGGTAGACCAGAATAGCCGCTGAAATTTTTCCATTAACTTTTGCCTGGATGGAGTAATCTTTAGAACCAAGTTCAGCATGACCCACATCTTTCAGCCTGACAATTGCCGCACCGTCGGAATCGGTGCGAATAATAATATTATCAAACTCCTCCGGGGTGGTCAGCATCCCTTTGGTGGTCACAACAAAGCTCTGTTCCCGACCTGGGGTGGTTGGACTTTGAGCGATTTGCCCAATACCAAATGCCTGATTCTGGTTCTGGATCGCATTAGAGACATCAGTTGCGGTCAAACCCATCTGGGCCAGACGATCCGGCTTAAGCCAGAGACGCATCGCAGAGTCGGGAACCGGAAACATACTCGAAAGGTTGGCACCCGGAACCCGCTTGATAGCATCAAGTAAGTAGAGATTGACATAGTTGCTAAGATAGCTCTGATCATAGCGATCATTTTCATCGAAAAAGCTGATGACCATCATAAAAGCATTAGAACGTTTCTGCACAATCACGCCCTGCCGGGCAACCACATCGGGGAGTTGAGAGCTGGCCTGACTCACCCGGTTTTGTACGTTGACCTGGGCCTGATCAGGATCCGTTCCAGGCTCGAAGGTGACAGTCAGGGTCATATTGCCACTCGAAGAGCTGGTCGAGAGCATATAGCTCATATTATCGACACCATTAACCTGAGATTCAATCGGTGCGGCGACCGTGTTGGCAATCACCTCAGCAGTAGCCCCGGGATAGATGGCGGTCACCTGAACCGTCGGCGGTGCAATATCCGGGTACTGAGCAACCGGAGTTGCGGTCATAGCGACATATCCACCCAGAGTGATAACGATCGAGATAACCGCAGCTAAGACGGGTCGATCGATAAAAAAACTAGCCATATCTATCCCTCGTCTATTTAGTGTCCGCAGGAACTGCGGTCTCAGTGGATTGGTTCTTATCGGTGTTCAGCGCAGCAGTGACCACTTTAACCGGCATGCCCGCAGCTAAACGTTGAAAACCATCGGTGATAATCATTTCACCCGGGTTTAGTCCCTTTTCAATAACCCAGTCATTACCGACCCACGCACCAACAGTTACTGAACGAGGCTCCGCGGCTCCTTTGCTGTTGACCACAAAAACCACATGGCTATCAGAGGTTTTTTGTACCGCCCGTTGCGGAACAAGCAACGCATTCGGGCGCTTCATTCCGGAAAGGATTGCTTTAACAAACATCCCCGGTTGCAACCGCCCCTCCGGGTTCGGAAGTTCTGCCCGAACCAGAAAAGTACCAGTGTCCTGATTGAATGATGGATCAACAAAGCTGACTTTACCGGTATGGGAATAAGTATCCCCTTCGGAGAGTTCGAGTGACACAGTATACTCTTTATTTGGCGGAGGAATGACCTCACCAGCCGCCGCTTGCACCCTCACCTTGGCGAGTTGATTCTGCGAGACACTGAAGTCTACCCAGATTGGATCGACATGAGCCACATAACTTAGATTACCACCCAAACCGGCGGTCAGATAGGCTCCTTCACGGGCCAGAGATTCACCGCTGACTCCATCCACCGGTGATCGGATCACCGTGTAACTGAGATCGAGTTCGGCTTGGTCAAGGTGAGCCCGGGCTTGATGGACAGCCGCTTCAGCTGATTTTACCGCACCGATCGCATTGTCAAGGTCACTCTTACTAGCAGCATCAAGTTCGACTAGTGGTTTGATTCGATCCAGGTTGGACTGAGCGATCCAAAGTTGCGCTTTATTTTTCTCCAGAGCCGCTTGAGCTGCTTCAACTTGGGCTTTATAGGGCTTTTGATCCATCAGGAACATTTTTTGCCCCTGCTTGACGACAGATCCCTCAGTGTAAAGTATCTTGTCGAGGAAACCATTAACCCGGGCAACAATTTCCACTCGGTGAGAGCTTTCAGCCTGAGCAACAAAGGAAGTTTCAACCGGGATAGTCCGGGGTTCAATCTTGATCGCATTGACCTCAACCGGAACAGGTGGTGCCTTGACCTCCTCCTTTTTACAGCCGACTATATTTAATGTTATGAGGAGAATAAAACTCAGGGTCAATCCCCCAAGGATACGAACATAAATAGGTTTTTCATGACTCATCGAAGGAACTCCTGTCGTTAAATTGTATCCTGCTCCAGATTCTAAAAGGTTAGACCAAAAATAATCTTTTATTTTACAAACTATTGCCGCTAGATACCAGACCTATTTAGTCAAACATAGAAAATCAACTCTAAGAATCCACAGATTAAAGCTGTCGATACAGTTTTTGATACTCTGCCGCCGAATTTGTCCAACTGAAATCCTGATTCATCCCCCGCCTTACAATTGTCAGCCAGCGACGCCGTTGCGTATAAACTTCCAAAGCCCGGTCAATAGATTGCAATAGTTCTCGGGAGTCGAAACGGTCAAAAATAAATCCATAACCCTCTTTTGGATTTTCATTCACATCAACAACCGTATCGGTCAAACCACCCGTTCTACGCACCACCGGCAAAGCCCCATATTTCAAGCTGATCATCTGGGTCAACCCGCAGGGTTCATAGAGACTCGGCACCAGCAACAAATCAGCGGCAGAATAGAGGCGATGCGAAAGATTTTCATTGAAAGTGAGATTAATTGAGACCTTCCCCGGAAATTTCTCCTGCTGCTCCTGCCAGAACGCCATCTCCTGTTGATTGCCGGAACCAAGCAGGACAAACTGGAGATCTCTTTCCAGCAGCTCCTTCCAGATTGATTTAATCAGATCAATCCCCTTCTGCTCAGCCAGCCGGCTGACAACAGCGATCAGCGGCAGTTTTTGACTTGATTCAAGCCCCAGCTCCTGCTGCAGAGCTTCTTTACAAAGCCTTTTCCCACGTAGGTTCTGAGCTGAATAGTTATGGGCTAATGCGGCATCAGTTTCCGGCGCCCAGGTTCGGGAATCCAAACCGTTAATAATCCCATATAAATCGGCACTGCGCTCGCGCAAAATACCATCAAATCCGTACCCCTGTTCAGGCTCCTGAATCTCCCGGCAATAAGTCGGTGATACAGTATTAATCAGATCAGAATAGTGGATCCCCCCCTTAAGAACCGATAAATCACCAAAATATTCGAGCTCAGCAGGATTATTCAACTCTTCCGGCAATTCCAGCTGCCGTAATAGTGCAAGGGGGAAAATTCCCTGGTAGCCGAGATTATGGATCGTCAACAAGGTCTTTGTTGTGGCAAAAAAATCGTCCTGCCGATAAGTGGTTTTCAGCAGAATCGGAACAAAAGCACTCTGCCAGTCGTTCAAATGGATCAGATCAGGTTGGAAATCGAGTCGCGTGACTATTTCCAGTACCGCCTGAGAAAAGAAGCCGAAGCGGAGACCATTATCGGCATATTCCCCTGCTGCTGTCCCATAGAGATCATCACGATCAAAAAATTCCGGGGTATCAATAAACCAGTATGGGACACCATCATAGACGGCCTCTTTCAAACTGGCACGATAAGCGATCCCCTGTAGCGTTATCTCGACACTCTGGCTCCCCTTAGACAGCCTTGCCCCCTGCTCTGCCATCCGGTAACAGGGGAGAATAACCCGCACATCATGACCCGACTGCCGCAATGCTCGCGGCAGTGAACCGGCGACATCGGCCAGCCCCCCCGATTTGGCAAAGGGGGTTGCTTCAGAGGCAACAAACAGGATTTTCAATCCCTGATTGTGATCTGCCGGGATAATTTTTTCTGCAGCGGGGGTTCTGTCGAGGTACTGGAGGAAATTATCCACCCGGTAGCCTGATTTTTCTGCCAGTTTGAGATTTTTTTTCAGTTGTCCAAGTAGTTTGATGATTTCGTCTCTAAACCCGGTCGTTTTATTCTGAACCGTCTGACTGGTGGTAAAAAAACGCTGGTGAAGAAGGACCTGACAAAATTGTTGGAACTGCTGCTTCCCAAACCAGTCGACCTGTTGATGATAGTTACACTCCAATAATTTTCTAAACTGACGATGGTTAAAAACCCGATCAAGAATTTTGAACATCAGCTCTTCAGTATCGAGCGGTGTTTCCCTGACAAGTTCGGCAAGATCGGCAAAAAATGACTGGTCCAAGTCAACTCCAGGGAAGAGAATATGACTCACTATTTGCAGGAATCGCTCTTGAGATAACGCTGCCAGTTCGGTACGAGCATAGTGATCATCAAGCCGTTCAATCAACTCACCAACCTGTTGTTTTGCCAGGTCAGGATGGCTGATTTCGAGCAATTCTTGCACCAGATCGCAGGTTGGCTCAAGCAAAAGTGCGGCATGGTCAAGGAACAGATCCCGGCGACTCCTGTCACCATAACGTTGCCAAAGTTGCTGCCAACGACCATCTTCATCATTCAGCCCGGTAAATCTGGTCAGCACTCTATGACAATACGGCTGCAGATGAAAATCACCTCCCACAGAGAGCAGCGATGCCGGGTGGATAAATTGCTCGCCACTGCCGAGATCTGCCATCCAGACAAAATCGGCACTGCTGTCTATGCCGCAAGCTCGGTGATAACTCACCCCCTCCTTATCGGACATCAATACCGGTTGCCCAACCTTTCCGGAGATTGATTTTGGAGAGTTATTACAGAGGATCAGAACCGTCTGATCATCCAGCCGGTTGCTGTAAGCAAAAATATCCTCCTCAACCCCGTAGGTTGAGATAAAATCGTAAAGTTGGAAGTTTTCAGCACCACTGAATAACCCCCGCTGTCGCAGAAGTGGAAAAATCTCTATTTCATGACGTTTGATCAGTTGCTGATCTGGCTGTTCCTGCCAGCGGGGTGCAAGGTACTCCATCCCGTATTTCTCATGGAGCCCTTCGACCTGACCATGACCAAACATCGGCAGCCCCGGCATCGTTGCTAACAGAGTGGCAACACAAATATATTTGTCCTCCGCACCAAACTGTTCAACCGCCGGTTCTTCATCCGGGTTACTCATAAAATTGACAAAGCGTTGTAGAATTTCCGGATCAAAAGCGAGGACATTTTTCAATGTTTCCCGATATTTGCCGTTTTCTTCCTGCTTCAACATATTCATAAAAGCGCTGTTGTAAACCCGGTGCATCCCCAGGGTACGGACAAAATACCCCTCCATCAGCCAGAAAGCTTCGGCAATCAACAGGGTATCCGGCGCCTCAATCCTGATTCGATCAACCAGTTCCCGCCAGAATTCAATCGGGAAATGGCGGTTGAACTCTTCCTGACTCATGGCGTGATCACTACGTGACGGCACCCCGGTACCGCCATCCGGCAATGGATACCAGAGGCGCTGGAAATGTTTTTTGGCCAACGTCATTGCGGCATCAAAACGGATAATTCGGAAACGACGGGCCACATCAATAATCAGTTGAATCATCGCCTCCCGAACTTCAGGCAACAAATAGTTCAGTTGAGCGGTATCGTTCCACGGCAGGTGGGTTCCATCATTACCGTGATAAATAAAACGGATTTCACCTGTGTGCCGCTGCTGATAACGACAGACAACCGCCGCCTCGCTGTGATCAAAATAACCATCCTCAATCTGCATTGAATAATCGGGGTTTTCACTCAGGTCGGGACCAGTGAAACGGTATCCAGGATAAGGGGGATGGGGAAGCTGGACAAACCAGTCAGGATGTTGATCCATTAAAGCAGATTCTATCCCGGTGTGATTGGTGACAACATCACAGGCCAGATCAAGGCCGCGCTGCCGACACCGCTGGCGTAAATTTTCCAGGGCAGCGTCACCACCGAGATCAGCAGCAATCTGGTAATCATCAATGGCATAGGCCGACGCGGCAACTTCGGTTTGACCACTCAGATTCTTGACCTTTAACGAAGCCTTTGAGCGTTCCCAGATCCCGATCAGCCAGAGGCTGGTAAATCCGTAACTGACCAATTGATCCAACTCTTCATCGGGAATTTGATTGAGATAGCGAATCTGGCGGCGATACTTAACCGACAGCTGATTCAGCCAAACATAGGTTGACTTTGCCAGGAGAACGGTTTTCGGCATCCACTCTACATCGACAGTAAAATCAGCATACTCATCATCCGTAAATACTGCCGGATTCAGAGGAACAATTTCCGGTTCGCCCGGCGCTCCAGGCTGAAAACCTTCCTGCTCAAACTTCACAAACGCTGAAGAAATCCTGTCCAGCAGGTCTGCAGGGAGGATTCCCCCCCAGATTTTCCGCAGGAGCTGTAATTGATCGTAGAGAGTTGTTGCAGCCTGCAATGGTTCCAGCAGTCGTTGCAAAAGGGTTTGTGGTTGCTGTGGAAAACCATCATCGGTCTGCGGCAGAGCCCGATCAAGGCGTTGTAACTGTTGCTGATAGTCGGTTAGTTGCTGGAGTTTTAGTTCCTCAGTAGAAAACAATTCCCGGGTAGCTTCCAGAGCAGGATTTTGGCTTTGAACGTAGAGGAGAATAATTTCCAGCAATAATTCTTTGACTTGCTGCTGATCCTCCAGCGATGAAACCAGTTGCTCAGAGTCGGTAGCCCCTGATTCAACCGGAACCGCAGGGAAATATTTTATGAATTGATAAAAAGTATCTTCCA
>JAGLDI010000044.1 GCA_023145655.1 Desulfuromusa sp.
AAATTTCATCACCGGGAACAATGTGTAGCTGTCCATTTTTCCAGAGTCGCGATTCACGGGTGTAAACTGCCAGAACGCGGTCGAATATCCACGAAATTTTATAGCGAATGGGGCTGTCAGCGGCACATTCCGGAGCCGGGATGCCGCCACCATAAGAATAGAGTCCATGAACCTGATCCAGTTGATCCACCGCCATGCGTCCAAGAACAAGATCGATTCCCGGATCGAGACCCATTTCGGGCAGAATGATCGAATTCTTTTCCTTTGCAAGGCTATCCAGTTCCTGGAGTTGATAGGTGTAGTTGGAGCTCACAAAAGGAATCCCCGCATACATGGCTGCTCTGGCAGCTGTCAGGGCAAGCTCAATAGGGAGCATACAGATAACAATATCAATGCCTAACTTTGAATAGGTGCCAGCCAGATCTTGATCCTGTGAAACATCCAGTTTGAGAACTTCTGTTTTGCTGTATCCCATCTTCTTCAGATAAACTTTGGCATTATCGAGATTGAAATCGGCGGCAAGAATATTGCTGATTAAGTCACCTTGTTCAAGATCATGGATGACCGCCTTACCTTGCAGACCCATTCCTAGCACTAGAGCTTTCATTTGTTTTTTTCTCCTGTTTCCTTATTATCCGCAATATCGGCGGAGTCAGGATTTATGCTACCGGTGTTGCCCCCGGCTCATACTGATCGAGATCGATATCTTTAACCACGCACTGTGAGCGGATCCCTACCAGTTCAAGTTCCTTTAAGAAATCTTCCACGGGAACATCAGTTATCGGTGAGAGAACTCCGGGGGTGTTAATTTTCCTAGACAGAATCATTCTGGCAGCTATAGCGGCGGTGTAGCCAACCGTGCGGTTCATGGCAAAAAGTCCGGTTTCGAGATCCCGGCTGTCAATAAGATCCCATATGACTCGCTTGCCAACACCCTCTTTTTTTCCCCAGGCCTCAACCCTGATAATGACAATGTCTTTTTCATCAGCGCCATATTGCAACTGAGGAGAGAGAGTTTTAACCAGAAAATCGCGTGGGGAGATAGGCACCGTTCCATCGGTTTTATCGGATAGCAAGCCCAGCCCGGCTACGGTATTCCAGAAGCTGCAGTGTCCCGGCCAGCGCAGTGCAAAGCGCCCCATGTGATGAATTGTTTTATCGAGTCCGAAGGGTTCTATGAATGTTGCTGCATTGCCATTGAGATACGCATCCATCGGACCTAGGGTCGGCACATCGACCATGTGGGTATTTTCAGGTTTGAAAATGTCGCTGCCGGGAACATTGATCGTTACACCGTCTTTGATGAGCACCGCATCGCGGGCGTAGGCTTTCAATACTCCTTCGAAGGACCAGGAAATTTTGTATCTTAGCGGGTTATCGTCTTTACCTTCAGCATCTGGTACACCGCCGCCGTAAGAGTAGAGTCCATGAACCTGATCCAGCATACCCACAGCAATTCCACCCAGGATAAGATCGATTCCAGGGTCAAGCCCCATTTCCGGTAGCATGATGACCCCTTTTTCTTTTGCCTCCTGATTCATGAGGGCAAGATCTCCGGCATAACCAGAAGAGACAAAGTGGATACTCGCATCCAGTGCAGCTCTTGCAACGCAGAGGCCAAAATTTACCGGTAGCATCATGATAACCAGATCGGCACCCGACTGGCTGACACTTCTTTGCAGTTCGTTCTCGTTTTCGGCATCAAGTATTTTTGCAGAGGTCTTCATGAACCCTTTTTCGGTGATATATTTGTTGACCGAGTCAAGATCATTATCCAGAACTAGGATCTCTTTGACCAGAGAGCTTTTTTCCAGATCATGAGCAACTGCTTTTCCCTGCATGCCCATACCCAAGAGTAGTACTTTCATTTATTTGCCTTTCCTCAGAGTTTTGAGTTTTTTCGTAACCAGAAATATGAATATTTCTATAGAGAATATATTTGTGATATACGGTAAATATATTTCTGTCAAGAATATATCTGTTCTCAGGGCTAGGATCAAGGTTGGTTTTAAACTGGAGTGATAACTGATTTTTAGGTGCAGTACAGAAGGAGTAAGTTCTGAACAAAATAAAAGTAGTTAAACTCAAATATTCCGAATAATGTCTGTCAGATTAAGCCAGAACGATATCATTTCAACC
>JAGLDI010000045.1 GCA_023145655.1 Desulfuromusa sp.
AAAACAAAGTTAAAGACCTTACGAATGTCGCTAATTTGCTTAAACTAGCGCCATTCCTGTATGTCCCCGGGTGATGTGCATAAGGTGAATGATTTTTTACCTTATTGGCGGGGGTTGGTCAAATCATTATCTGAAGTTGGTGTTTTTGAACTGCCATTTCCCGTATAACGCAGCCGCCGAGCGGGGGTGTAACCCCGCGACCTTGTTGGTTATTAACCCGTAAACTAGCGCCATTTGTACACGTCCCCCAATACGGACGGTTTTACTTTTTATGCAGGAAATTACTCAGGCGTAACAATATCCCCTGTTTGGTCATCAACGCCCCATGGGGACAGAGTTCCTGGCAGCAAAAGCAGCGGATACACTGATCGTAATCGATGCTCAGGCGGTTGTTTTCGATTTTCATCGCCTCGGGCGGACAGTGGGTGACACAGTCGTTACAGCGGCGGCAGAGATTGTGATCGGGGACGGGACGGGCGGTCAGGGCGTGGCGAAGGTGATGCTTCAACGCCCCCTTGAGTCCAAAATTAACATCGGTCATTTTTGCCTGACGGAAACCGGTGATTTTCAGTGTTTCCAGGGGAACACCGCAGAGCTCCAGTTGATCAAGATCGGTGTAGGGGCGTTGGGTCGCAATTGCCTGCTGCTGAGTCCAAACTTGCTGAGGCTTCATCCCCACCAGTTCCGTGGCCACCGTATCAACTGCCTGCGGGTGGCTGCCCGCCAGCAACGCTCCAATCTGTACCGGATCGCCGCTGCCGGGTCCTTCCCCTTCCATGCCGATCACTGCATCAACAATCGTCAATGCTGGCGCCAGGGTTTCACAGAGTTCCAGCAACATCAGGGCAAAAAAGGCTTTATCGGTTCCCGCCTGCAGATGGAGCCTGGGTTTGCGTAAACCAACCACGGCACCAAACATATTTTTTACCCCGCAGGTGAGTCCCATCATCTGGTGGGTCTTCAGTTTTGGCAGATTGATGATGACATCGGCATCAAGAAGTTCCTGTGCAACCTCAAATTGCTGGAATTTCCCCCCGGCTGAGGAGATGGTGACCGATGTTTCAAACGGGACAAACGGGCAGTTGGTTTCCTCGGCAACCGCAAGAATTCCACTTTTTCTGGCGACACTTTCAGCACTGCCGATACCGGGAGAATCACCGATAAAAACTTTTCCGCCCGCTTTATGAACCAGCTTGATCACCGCCCGGACAATTTCGGGGTGGGTGGTGACCGCTTTGTCGGGAGTTTTTCCGGAGAGTAAATTGGGTTTGAGCAGAACTTTTTGTCCCGATTTGACAAAGGCCGCCATTCCGCCGAGGGGTTCCAGAAGATCCTGGAGTGCGATTATGGTCGCTGCCGGGTCATAGCTGCTCAACTGTTGCAGAGAGACCCGATGCTGTTCTGATTTTGGCGCTGGAGGCAAGAAAAATCCTTTAGTCGTTCAGCTTTGAAATGTTCTAGAGCCGTTTTACTCGATCTACTCAACTCCCTCTTTTCAGTGCTGTGATTGTAGCAGCAATGGGTGCTTTGCGATAAATAAGCGCGGTGTGACCCATGCCATCAAGTTCGACGGCTTCTCCCCAGGGAAGATGATTGTTGGAATTCGGCAGCACCATATCGTCCTTATTGGTGTAGATATTGGTTAATTGCAGCTTTTCCGGAACGGGAGCACTATTCAACCTCTGGAGAAAATCGGAATCGGGGATCAACAGTTGACCCAATGGAGCGATGGCAAATGTGGCCAGTTTAGAACCATGATGGGGAGAACCAAGGCAGATCAGCTGGTCCACTTTATCCGCTCCTCCCCGAAGCTGCACATAGTTGCGGGCAATCATCCCCCCCATAGAGTGACCAACCAGATGAACTTTGTTGACCCCCAGCTGGAGACACAGTTCATCAACCCGCTTTGCCAATAGTTCAGTCAAGACCTTTTCGTTGTGACCGCCCGTCAGGTTCATGGTGACGACATTTTTGTATCCCTGTTGTTGTAGTTGCCGTTTAAACCAGAACCAGCAGGATTGATTGACGAACAATCCATGTAGCAGCAAAATCGGTGTTTCTCCCCGTTGTGCCGCCGCTTTACTGCGGAAGAATCCAACCGGGATAAGCATAATAGTGATCGAATTAAAAAAAACTTCCGAGATAACGAGTGTTATAATCAGTTTAAAGTTTTTCCAGCTGAACCGGTTAGTCACTGAATCGGAATGTGCATTTGAATATTCATACCAGTAAATTATATAGCTGAGTAAAACCACCAACAAGTTAAATGTGGGGATTAACAGGATGATGATACACAGAAATAGCAGCAGGTTAGTGATCATGTCCTCTTCTCCAAGATAGCCAATAGCTGAATCTTTCTTTTTGCCGGATTGTTGACAATAATCAGCAATCCGCCCATGCTCATATGGTGAAGTATGGCATGCTGTTGTGACATCGTCAATCAGGGGATATATTGTCCCGTTTGCCGGATCTGGATGGGGTTCTTGTGGAAAAATATTTAAACCGTTTTGCAGACCATTTGACGGTGGAGCGTAATTTATCTCCGCGAACCGTTGAGGCTTACCTGCGGGATCTGCGGCAGTTTCAGATTTTTTTGCAACCGCCGGGAAATTCTGTACCAAAAATGGATGGATTGGAGCAGGTAGACCTGCTGCTGTTGCGACAATATCTTGCCCGATTACATAAGAGTTGCGGTCGCACCAGTGTTGCACGCAAGTTATCTTCGATCAAAATGTTTTTCCGTTTTCTGGTCCGTGAGGGGGTGCTGCAGGATTCTCCAGTCGACCATCTTTCGACCCCCCGCCGGGAACACTATCTCCCCAAGGTGCTCAGTGCCGAACAGGTCAGTCACTTGTTGGATCACTCCCCTCCCGGACAGTTTTTGCTGGTGTTGCGTGACCTGGCGATCTTTGAACTGACCTACTCCTGCGGGCTGCGGGTTGGCGAGTTGACCAGCCTTGATATCGGGGCGGTCGATCTGGAAAGTCGGCAGGTTCGGGTGCTTGGCAAGGGAAGCAAGGAGCGGATTCTCCCGATTGGTCGGCAGGCCTGCAGCGCACTGCTGAACTATCTCAATGAACGTGGTGAGACCCAGCAGGAAGCGCCGCTGTTTCTTAACCAGCGCGGTGGTCGGTTGACCGCACGCAGTGTGCAACGTAATTTGAAAAGTCGTTTGTTGCAGTTCGGGCTCCCAACCGATGTGACTCCCCATGCCTTACGGCACTCTTTTGCGACCCATCTGCTCGATGCCGGTGCTGATCTGCGGGTGATTCAAGAGTTGCTTGGTCACGCCTCTTTATCAACAACTCAGAAATATACCAAAGTGAGTTTTACCCACCTGACTGATGTTTATGATCAATGCCATCCTCGCAGTCGTAAAAAAGACTAAATTGGTAATAATTACTTGACAAGTGATACTCAATCATTAAACTACGGGGATAATTTTAAAATCAAACCCTCACCACAAAGGAGCTCAATAATGAGTGTGTTAGTTGGTAAGCAAGCCCCGAATTTTACAGCCTCGGCAGTTATGGCCGATGGATCGATCAATGATGATTTTTCTCTTGAAGACTACAAGGGGAAACCTATTGTCCTGTTCTTTTACCCTCTTGATTTCACCTTCGTCTGTCCGACTGAACTGATTGCTTTCAGTCATCGGATTGCTGAATTTGAAAAACGGGGTGTGCAGGTTATCGGTTGTTCCATCGATTCACAATTTACCCATCTGGCCTGGCGCAACACGGCTATTGATGATGGTGGTATCGGTCCGGTTGCCTATCCGTTGGTTGCCGATGTCAAGCACGAGATCTGTCGTGCTTATGATGTTGAACTTGAACCTGCTGGGGTTGCTCTGCGTGGTTCCTTCCTCATCGATAAATCTGGAGTTGTGCGCCATCAGGTTGTTAATGATCTGCCGTTAGGGCGCAATATTGATGAAATGTTGCGGATGGTTGACGCTGTCCAGTTTCATGAACAGCATGGTGAAGTTTGCCCCGCCGGTTGGAACCAAGGTGATAAAGGGATGGTTGGCAGTACCGAAGGTGTTGCTTCCTACCTGGCGGAAGAGGCTGACAAGCTTTAAGCTTTTTTCGATAACAGTAAAATATCAAGGAGCTGGTCCGTTTTGGGGCAGCTCCTTTTTTTTGTTTTAAGGGTCGCGGGGTTGCGGCCCCACACGCCGCCATACTCTTTTGTCCCCCCGCTATCTCTCAACTTACTGTTTGCCCAGCCAGCTCAATGCTTCTTTAACCGAATCCTGGTCAAACTTCATCCGGAAGCGGACGAAGACCCCTTTGGCGGTGTAGTTGGCAGAGGAAAAATCGTCATCCCTGAAACCCTCAACATTATAGCCGACGCTGACCCAGGTGTTGGTCATGATCCGGTGGCCGATCGAGGCTCCGGTACTGTAATCCAATTGGTCGCTGTTCCAACTGTGCAGCATGCTGCCGTG
Source organism: Desulfuromusa sp. (assembly GCA_023145655.1). Taxonomy (GTDB): domain Bacteria; phylum Desulfobacterota; class Desulfuromonadia; order Desulfuromonadales; family Geopsychrobacteraceae; genus Desulfuromusa. Next base: position 4,451 of record JAGLDI010000045.1, read on the forward strand.
CAGACCGATATCCCACTTTGGATCGAAGTTATAGCGGGTTTCCAGTGCCATCAGATCGGTGAAGCCACTGAAGTGTGTCCCATCGAAATCGTCACGAACATATTTGAGGCCGTAGTAAGGGGCGATTTGCCACTTACGGTTGACCTTGAAGTTGGCATGGAGATTATTGACTAACCGCCAGGTTGTTTCGTCATAATGTCTGATTTCATGCTGGTCATATTGTGCATCGAAGCGATTGAGAAGAATCCAGCGGCTTCTGGTCGGACGGTAGGCCAGCCCCAATCTTAGTTCCTGCTCCAGGCTTGTTCTGTTGTAACTTTCTCTGTCGGTGTAGAACCCGGTGTATTGGGCTGAGGCAGAAAGGCCGTCGCGCAGCTGACCAACCACGTCCGAGAAGAGGTTATACTTGTCTTCACTGTCGGCAAAATAAACTTCCACCCGGTTCGCCCAGGACCACTTTTCCTCCTGGTAGGTCGTTCCTATTGAGACGGCAGTAAAGTCTTCATCACCGCCATGGGCTGCCGGGACATCTGAATCGAAGTCATAGCTGCCGGTATCCTTGATAGTATGGCTGCGATCGAGACCGGCATCCGCGCTCCAGTGGTCGTTAATTTGCCAGGTCTGATCAAGGCCGAACAGGGCAAACATCCGTTCACTGTTTTCGTCGATATCACGTTCAACGGTGGTGTGTGCTGTACCGCCACGCCATGGAGTCGCTTCTAAACCGACGCGACTTTGCTCGGTCTTTCTCTCTTCGCCCCAGGTGAATTCCTGCTCGGCAAACAGGCTGACAGAACGATTCAAGCGGTAATCGGCACCGAGCAGGGTCAGGGTTGGATAGTTAGAATTAGCATCTTTACTACCGAGTGATTGCTCATGGTTTGCCCGCAGGGTCAGTTTGTTGTCGGCTGTGGTCCAGTTGGCACCGGTGAGCAGTTGCAGACTCTCTTTTTCGCTGCCGTCCCCAAGGGTATCTTTGGCCCCGCGAAATCCGGCGAGCAGGTTTAACTGTTGCAGGGCAAGATCACCGGAGAGTTCCATGACATCCCGTTCAGCGTCAGTGTCCAGATTGTCTTCGTGCCAGGCGAGGCCGTAGAGGGATGCTCTGTCGTTGAGCTGATAGCTCCCCTCTGTCCCATATTTGCGTGTCCCTGACTCGCTGCCATTTTGTTGTCCCAGACCAAAATCACCCTCCTGCTCCCGGTAATAGGCCTTGGCTTGCAGGTCTCTGGATGAGTGCTCAAACTCGGCCAGCCAGGCATCGCCGTTTATTTTCGGATCCTTATTTTTGCTGTCAGTTGTGGCCGCTTCGAGGTGCAGACTGTTGGTTTCATCAATGTCGATGGTGGCATCAACGCCATACAGGTTGCCCGATTCTGTCCCGGCTTTTTCGTGAATATGGGTGGCACCAATTTCAACCTTCTGGTCGAGAAGTTTAACCGCCGCCCGGCCACCGTAGTTAAATTCGCTGCTGTCGGCAGCTCTGGTTTCATAGTCTACGACGATGAAGATCGGGTCGAAATTTCCGTCCTTGCTGGGGATCGGTCGCCGGAAGAAAAAGCTGCCATCGTGGTAATCAATCGTGTAGTCGACATACCGTTGCAGTGTCTGGGTGCTGATGATGATCTCATTGCGGAAGCGGTCGCGGACTTCAATGACAATCTCTTCAGAATTAATCACCAGGTCCTGTTGTGACAGGTAGTAACGTCCCGAGGTTCCGTTACCACGAATCTCATCCTTGACAAAAGCCTGGCGCGTTTGAGCAGCGTAGACCGA
>JAGLDI010000046.1 GCA_023145655.1 Desulfuromusa sp.
ATTTGACAAATAGTGTTGCAATGCTGCTGAAAGCGTGATAGCAATTTTAAGCAATGAAAATGCAACGACCAAGGCAAAATCACAGGAAATTCCGAGGGTATTTATGGTTGTAAGTGAATTATGTCGATTACCTGAAAGCAATTTTCTCTCACCTCATCTTTCTCTACCTTTTGTCTAAGTGCGGTTGGCGGGATCTAATATGAAAAAAATACTCTTACTCCTTCTCATAATCATACAATGTTCGCAGGTGGCTTATGCCGGCCCTCAACCTGAAAAGGTTACATTGCAACTGCAGTGGAAACACCAATTTGAGTTTGCCGGATTTTATGCGGCAAAAGAGAAAGGCTTTTACAGGGATGCCGGATTTGAAGTAGAATTTGTTGAATTTCAGGAGGGAACCGATCAAGTCGAAGAAGTTCTGAGCGGGAGAGTGACTTTTTCGACCTGGGGGGCGGGACTAATTGGCTGCCTGGTTGAAGGAAAACCTCTGATTTTTCTGGCAAATTACCTTAAAAAATCACCTCTGGTTATCTTGACCAAGCCGCACATCCATACCCCTGCAGACCTGCGCGGGAAAAAGCTGATGATCGCTGAGGTCAATCTCAAAAACTCAGGCTTTAATCATATGTTTGAGAATTTCAATCTCCTGCCGCAAGAGATCACCTTCGTTCCCTCAACATTTAACATTAATGTTTTTATCAACAATGAGGTGGATGCCTATAGTGCATTCTTGACCAACGAGCCATTTATCCTGAAACAACATAATATCCCCTATAATGTTCTTGATCCCAGTCACTACGGTACTGAACTTTACGATCTCAACCTCTTCACTAAAAAGAGCCTGGTGCAAAATAGGCCCGGTTTTGTCCAATCTTTTGTCGATGCCTGTAACCGTGGATGGATATATGCCTTGGCCCACCCGGAAGAGATGGTTGAGCTGATCTTGCAACGTTATAATACCCAGCAAAAAAGTCGGGCGGCGCTGCTCTTTGAAGCAAGAGAGATTGCCAAACTTATGCAACCCGAGCTCTACCCTGTCGGCAGCATCGACATGGATAAGGTGCGTAAGATAGGGGTCTTGTTTTCGCGCAACATTTCCGCTGCCAGCATAAGTAAATATGAAGAGTTTGTCTTGGAACAGAGTCAAACAGCACAAATAAAATTCACCCCGGAGGAGCAGGATTACCTGAATCATAAAAAAAAGATCATCATGTGCGTTGACCCCAGCTGGATGCCTTTTGAGTGCCTTGATCAAAACGGTCAACATCACGGTATGGCGGCCGAAATCCTTGCAATAGTGCAACAGCGAAGCGGGATAAAACTGGAAACAGTGATCACTAAAAATTGGACTGAGTCTATCGAGTTTGCAAAAGCACGAAAATGTGATATCTTCTCCCTTGCCATGGAAACTCCGGAACGTAAGAAGTACATGGACTTCACCAAACCCTACATCTCCATGCCCTTTGCCATCGCGACAAAAATCGAAGAACCATTCATTGAACGGATCGAAAATGTGCTGGATAAACCTCTCGCTATGGTGAAAGGCTATGCCTATGTCGAAATCCTCAAAAATCGTTATCCGACGATCAATCTGATTGAAGTGGGAAATATGCTTGAAGGTCTGAAGTTGTTGCGATCCGGGCAGATCTATGGCTTTATCGACACCTTGGCGACAATTGCCTACACGATCCAGAAAGAGGGTATGGTTGATATTAAAATTGCTGGTAGATTCGATGATACCTGGCAACTGGCGATCGGTACTCGCAACGATGAACCTATACTTAACTCAATCATGCAAAAAGCTTTACTTACCATCAGCAATAAAGAGAAACGAGAAATCTATAACAGCTGGTACTCCATCCGGGTTGAAAGTGGTTACGACTACATTATTATCGGGAAAATACTGGCAGTTTCGCTCTTGATTATAATCGGTTTCACCTTTTGGAATCGTCAGTTAGCTGTAGCTAAAAAACGCACTACGGAAACATTGGAACAACTCAATCTCCTGCAGACAGCTCTGGAAGATAAAAACCGACAATTAGAACGCGTTGCAACTACCGATCGTCTGACCGGTTTATACAATCGCGCGAAAATTGATGAAACCCTGGTGCTGGAGCTGAGTCGGTCGCAACGCTTTGCCCGACCGTTTGCACTTATTATTCTTGATATCGACTTTTTCAAAGACGTCAATGATAAGCACGGTCATCAAACCGGAGATCAGGTACTAATCGCTTTTTCCCAACTCCTGCAAAAAAGAGTAAGAGATGTTGATACATTGGGAAGGTGGGGCGGTGAGGAGTTTCTTATAACCTGTCCCGACACCAACCATTCCGGTGTTCTCAAACTGGCCGAAACTCTACGTACAACTATTGAAAAATGTGAATTTCCGACAGCCGGCAGAAAAACCGCCAGTTTCGGTGTAACCATATGGCAACCGGAAGATAACCCGATAACCATTATTGCCAGAGCTGACAAAGCACTCTATGCTGCTAAACACAACGGTAGAAATCGCGTTGAGATTCTGTAGGCCTAAAAACAGGCGGGGCTTAATTGTCTTGATTATCTCTTATCTGTTGGAGAGAAGTGGAAAGTGAGAGTGCATTTATTTTGAAAGTAGGATCGTCCTGAGCTGAAAACCGGCAACCTGGGAAAGTAGTTTGCCTTTTTTCTTTTCACCGTTCGCATATTTGATGCATCTCTGGCTAACCCTCAAACCCGCAAACGAGAAATTACCGCTCTTGCTGAGGCGATGAGGGAATTAAAAATGACATGCGCGACAATTGTTACCAGAACTGATAATGAACAGTTGGAGGTTGAATCAGGAATAATTGATATTGTTCCCGCATATCGTTTTTTACTGAACATGCCGGAAAAATATAATCTTTTGGCCGATTAGTAATAAATATGATAAAGGTCATGAACTCATGAAAGACAATCATTATGACAGGAATATTGAGCATGGATTAGCTGGATTGCTTTCCCGATGGGTTCCTGTTTGGCGAAACCGTGACGACTCAGAACATGAGCAGGCGACTATTCGTTTGCTTGCAGGTCTTGCTTTAGCCGTATATCTTCTTTATAACATCTTCAGAGATGGATCATTCGAACACCTGGAGCAGATAACCCTGTTGGCCTCAGCTGTTTTTTTTGTTAGCACAGTTATTATTATTTTGTCACTGTTAATCTCTCCGGGAACTTCAGTTTCGCGGCGATATTTCGGGATAGTTACCGATATTGGCGCAGCGACAGCGGCCTTGTATATTGCCGGTGAATTGGCCGCCCCTTTATTTGTCGTATATCTCTGGGTGATTTTTGCCAACGGCTTTCGCTTTGGCCGAAAATACCTCCTGCACGCTACAGTTTTAAGTCTGACTTGTTTTTGTTTTGTTGTTCTATTCTCACCTGCCTGGAACGTGTCTTTTCCTGTGACCACATGCTTGATGATCAGTTTGTTGGTACTGCCTGTCTATGTGGCAGTCCTACTGAAGCGACTAACGAGTGCTGTTTCTGCTGCCAATTCAGCCAATCAGGCCAAATCGAAATTTCTGGCCACGATGAGTCATGAGATTCGCACTCCCTTAAACGGCATTGTTGGTGTTTCAGATCTTCTCTCCCGGACTCAACTTGATCAAAAGCAGCGACATTACATTGAACTGGTGACAAAAAGCTCCGATTGGTTGATGCGGGTGATTAATGAGGTTCTGGACTTTTCCAAGATTGAAGCCGGGGAACTGGTCATTGAAAGTTCACAGTTCGATCTCCATCAGACAGTTGCAGATTTGGCTGGTCTGCATCGGCAAGGGGCTTCTCGTGAGAAAATCGATTTCCGTTATGGGCTTTCACCTGAAATCCCAAAATTCCTTATTGGTGATCAATTGCGCCTGATCCAGGTGCTCGGCAACCTTCTCTCCAATGCTTTCAAATTTACCGAAAAAGGGTTCGTTGATCTCCGGGTTGAGATGTTATCTCTAGATACAGAGCAAGCTCATCTTAAATTCAGTGTGGCCGATTCAGGGATCGGCATTTCTGATGAAAAACGCACTTACCTGTTTGAGCCTTTCCGTCAAGGTGATGCTGATATTACTCGACGTTATGGTGGAACCGGTCTGGGCCTGGCCATCAGCTCTCGACTGGTTGATTCAATGGGCGGAACGCTGAGTCTCGAAGATGAATGTAGCAGTGGTTCAATGTTCAGTTTTAAACTCCAGTTTCCTCTGGCTGATATCTCTTCAAGTAAAAAGATTCAAGTCCCTCATTTCGGCGCTCAGGCGTGTTGGAACCGAAATCCGGTAATTCTTCTGGCTGATGATCAGGATATCAACCGTGAAGTAAATGCGGCCCTTTTGTCCGAATTGGGTTGTGAGGTGATTCTGGCCGAAAACGGTGAACAAGCCCTTGAGTGTCTTGGGAAATCTTCAGTTGATCTGGTATTGATGGATTGTGAAATGCCTGTCGTCGATGGCTATGAGGCCACGAGGAGAATTCGGCATCAGGAAATATCTGCGCAAAAAGAGTCGCGCATTCCGATTATAGCATTGACAGCCCATGTTACTCTGGAAGACAGAAATAAGTGTCTTGCCGTGGGGATGGATGATTATCTCGGCAAACCATTTCGTAGAAACGACCTGATCTCAAAATTGCACCATTGGCTTCCGGCGTTGTCGACCGGGTTCCAAAATCTACCATTAACAGTTGAGAAAGATGGCAGTGATAAGCTGGCTGCCGGTGGAGAAACATCGCCAGATGTCAGGCAGCAAATACATGACCTGCGTAACGCCCTTGCCGGAATCATTGGGTGTGCAGAGCTTGGGATACTTAAACAGGATGCTGATTCAAAGGCTCAAAGCTATTTCCAGAAAATTCTCGATTCGGCAAATCGAGCAACAAAAATTTCCTCAAATATCAGTTTGACCAAGTCAGATGAAGAGAAAGTGAAAAAATAAGAGTTCCCAATTATCTATAATTTGTGCTGAAAAGGAGATCTCTACTGTGGTTATGGAAAGCACTGAAAAGCAGACAGTTTGCTTTACCAGGCTAAAGATGCGGGTCGGGATAGATGTTTAACTCTAATCGACACAGACCATTGTTAATCATTACTCTTTTAGTTGATAGGGAGCAACCTTTATGAGTTCATATGTTAGCGATCTGATTAGTCGAAAATTTCACTTAGTGGCGAAACTTACAACTCTTCTTTTTGTCACATTGTTACTCTGTTTTGTTCTTTTTTGGCATAGTCATAAAAAAGATGAAGCAGTATCTGCCCTTCAGCGGCATGCTGTCGTGGTTGAAAATGCGCTATGGAATATGGATCCGGATGCATTGCAGGAATACCTGGTTCTTGTATCTGAATACAGTGCCTATGAGCAGGTGCGTGTCTTTTCCATACAGGATATTGAACCCTTCGTTGAGGTGGAAAACAGGAGCAGCGGCGCTCTTGAGCAGCTATTTATTTGGGCCCGGTTGATACCTCGTACAGGCCACTCTATTCCAATTTTTCGCAGTGGTTATAAAATTGGCCAGATGGAAGTTGTACGACTTCATCGTACAATCTATGTGTACCTCTATCTCTTTTTGATAGTGTTGTTATTGTGGCTGGCAAGTATGTTCTTTTTTCAAGTCGTCAGAGATAAGCATACGCTGGAAGAA
>JAGLDI010000047.1 GCA_023145655.1 Desulfuromusa sp.
AATGGGGTTGGGTGGTTTTTTGATATCGAAGTCTAAGTCAAAATCACAGTCTGTCCTCACACAAAGGCACGGAGGTGCTAAGAGAGGCAGAATCAAAACTTCAACCCTTTTCTCGGTTTAAGACCATAAAAACTTGGTGGTCTTATGGCTTCGTGTGAGGCTGGGTTATTCTTAACTCTCTTTGGCTTCAATAAAACAATCAGCGCATCATGAAGCCCATCATTTTTTTCATCCATGATACTTTCAACATATTCATCATCCAGTTTTCACCGATTGACTTATTCATGAACGACATACTGGGAAAGGAGTGTTGCAGTAACATAATATCAGCCAGGCGAATTTTCTTCTGAATCGCCAACCCCCATTCGTTGATCATTTCTGCGGAACCTTCCCCAATCACCGATGCACCATAGATTTTACCCATTTTACTGGCAAGAACCCGCACTGAACCGATTGTCACCTGCTCGGCAATGGCTGCACCGTAATCGCCATGTTTTGCCTCGATAACATCATATTTGATTCCAGCTTTGATCAAGTCTGATTCCTGCATCCCGACCGATGATACCTGGGGTTCGGTAAAAACTGTCCAGGGGACAACATACTTCCTGAAATCCTTCTTGAACGGCCAGGGACGCATGATATTCATCAGCGCAATCATCCCCTGATGCATGGCAGCGTGGGAAAAGAGATAGTTGCTATTGCAATCACCCACGGCGTAAATATGGCTGACATTGGTTTGCAGATTGCCATTAACCGGAATCCCTTTGGGTGTGTAATTGACGCCGGCATTTTCCAGTTTCAGTTGATCAACAACTGGCACTCGGCCAGTTGCCATTAACAACCGCTCCGCTTCCAAAGTCTCGCCCTCTTTGGTGGTCAGGACCACCCGGCCATCCTTGGATTCCAACTGGCTGATTGAACGGCTGTTATAAACCTCAATCCCCTCTTTTTTAAAAACTTCCTCAAGAGTTTCTCCGGCAAACTTGTCAGCAAATGGGAGCAGATGCGGATCCATCTGGACGATGGTGGTCTTACAACCGAGCCGGGAGAACGCTTGGGCCATCTCGGTCCCGATGGCACCGCCACCAATAATCAACATACTTTCCGGGATCCCTTCCAGATCGAAAAGGTTTTCATTGGTGAGGATATTATCAATTGAATCCAGACCAGGAATCGGTGGCTTTGAGGGTTTGGTACCAGTACAGATAAAAATCCTCTTAGCTGTTATCTGCCGATCCCCTACGGCAACAGTATGAGAATCGACAAAACTGGCAGCCCCCTGACGGAGAATCTGATCCACTTTGGCAAACTTCACCGCATACTTTTGATCATTAATAAAGGACAGTTTTTCCCGAATATGGGGAAACGGATTGTTCACTGCGGGCAGTGCCATCTCCGCCAGATCAAAATCAGCAAACTTGGTGACGGCGTGGCGGGTCTTAGCCATCCGCAGCAGAGCCTTGCTGGGGATACAGCCAACATTCATACATTCACCACCGGTTTTGTTTTTTTCAATGGCACAGACGTTCAGACCCATTTCAGCACCCATCGCTGAAACAACCATCCCTGCCGGGCCCACCCCGATGGTCAGAATATCGTAATCATATTTTTCCATAGTCACCTCTATTTGCAGTAGTAAAAATGTCAGACGGATTAAATCGCTGTTATTATATATGTGGCCTTAGAAACGTAAAGGTATTTTACCGACGGTTCAGATCAGTAGATACGTTGCTGTCGGTGCTTCAGAATAGCATCAACTGAGTAAACGACCAACCCTGTCCAGATCAATAAAAAACTGACAAATTGGGTTCTGGAAAATGGCTCGGCAAATACAATAACCGCTAAAATAAAATGTAAGCTTGGGGTGATATATTGCAAAAAACCGATGCTTGCCAACGGTAAACGGCGTGCTGCGGCAACAAAAAACAGCAGTGGAATGGCAGTGATCACTCCCGACAACGGCAATAAAAGGTTGTAGCTTTGGACACCACTCAAAAAGGTTGCCTGTTCGGAACCGGACAGATAAACAATGTAAATGGCGGCAACTGGAGCTAAAAGGAGGGTCTCAACGGTTAATCCAATCAAGGCATCGATTTTAGCAACCTTGCGCAATAAACCGTAAAAACCAAAAGAGATCGCCAGAATCAACGCAAGCCAGGGGATTCGACCATACCCGACAATCAGATATAAAACCCCTGCGAATGCAAACAGGACGCTGGTTTTTTGTAACAAACCCAACCGTTCACGAAGAAACACAAACCCGAGTAGAACACTGAGCAGCGGAGTAATAAAATAACCCAAACTCGATTGCAACACCTCTCCCCTTTGCACAGCAAATAGAAAAGTGAGCCAGTTGGTCGCAATCAAAAGAGTTGAAACAGACAAGGTCAATAATACTTTACGATCTGTCAGTGCCTGAATGACTTTCCCCGCCTGACAGCGCAGCAGAACTAAAATAAG
>JAGLDI010000048.1 GCA_023145655.1 Desulfuromusa sp.
CCAGCTTCGATAGAACAGACTCACCAGAGGACTATTTTGGTTCTTCAAATTCAGCAATTGCTCTGAAACGCTGGTAGCGTTGTTCAATCAGCCCCTCAGGGGAAAATTCTTCAAGTTCAGTCAGATGTTTCAAGAGGTGTTTTTTAAGAGTGCTCGCAGCCAGATCATGATCCTGATGCACTCCACCGAGAGGTTCGGGGATAACTTCATCAATCACTGTCCCCAAGCTATCGACATCCTGCGCTGTCAACTTCAAGGCCTCTGCTGCCTGCGGACCCTTGGTTCCATCACTCCAGAGGATCGCAGCACAGCCCTCCGGAGAGATAACTGCATAGACCGAATATTGCATCATCAACACCCGGTTACCAACCGCGATGGCCAATGCTCCACCGGAACCACCCTCACCGGTTATGGTGACAATCACCGGAACACGCAACATTGCCATCTCGCGTAAATTTCGGGCAATCGCTTCGGCCTGACCACGCTCCTCTGCTCCAATCCCAGGGAAAGCTCCCGGGGTATCAACAAAGGTAAATATTGGCAATCCGAACTGATCAGCCAACTGCATAACCCGCAAGGCTTTACGGTACCCTTCAGGATTTGGCATACCAAAATTTCGATGAACCTTCTGTTTGGTATTGCGCCCTTTCTGGTGACCGATAACGCAACAGGGTTTGCCATCGATCCGGGCAAAACCACAAACCAGCGCAGGATCATCACGATAATTCCGGTCTCCGTGAACTTCTGACCAATCGGTAAAAATCCGTTCAATGTAATCGAGGCTATAGGGACGTTTGGCATGTCGGGCCAATTGGGTTCTCTGCCAGCGGGAGAGGTTGGAATAAACCTCTTTCTTCAGTTTATCTGCCTTTTTTTCGAGTTTTTTTATCTCACTGGAAAAATCGACATTATCGGTTGAATACTCGCGCAATTCACCAATTTTCGTTTCAAGATCGGCAATTGGCTGTTCAAAGTCCAAGTATTGATTCATCAAGTTTCTCCCTGCCCTGCATTGATTATCTATCTAAGCTCAAGCACTATGCTTAATTGGTCACAGTAAAACTTCAGCAGACTAAAGGTCAAGTATTAGTCCAGAATAACGTCCAGTTTAAAAAATCTATTCAAAGTTCATCACCTTGTAACCAAACAATTTTTCGGCAGCAGCCAGCGCCTCATCGGTCGCTGCCATTTTCAACTGATCCGGCAGGGTAATGACTGTCTCACTCCGATTGGGAATCGTGATGTGCAACTGAACAGCACAATGACCGCGGTAGCGCTGGACAATCCCCTTAAGCTGCCGCATCTGCATCTCATCCAGCCCCGGGGTGGTCAAGCAAATATGGACCAGTTTGGCCTGCGTCTCTTTGACATCTCGCAATAGAGAGACTTCGGTTGCTAATATTTTACACGCTTCTTCACCAACATCCAGCTCACCACTGACCAGCAATGGATCCTCCCCCTTTATCAGTTCCATTGCCGCACTGTAGACTTCGGGAAAGACAATCACTTCAACTGAACCACTCAAATCTTCCAGAGTAACAAATGCCATCCGATCCCCTTTTTTAGTGATCAACTCTTTCACTGTTGAGATGATCCCACAGACCCGCACCGATTCTTTATCAGTCCGTTCTGACAGCCCGGCAGCGTCACAGGTGGCAAAGCGTTTGATCGAGTCACTGTAGCGCGCCAATGGATGACCGGTGACATAAAAGCCCAATGACTCTTTTTCATAACTCAACAGGGTTTTCTCATCCCATTCTTCAATATCGGGGAGACCGCCATAACCATTTCCCCCTGCGGTTAAAATTTCCTGGGTGCCAAACAGAGAATCCTGCCCCGATTCCTGTTCACGTTGCAACCGTTGACCAATCTCCATTGAATCTTCAAGGGCAGAAAGAAACTGGGCCCGTTTCCCTCCCAGGGAATCGAAAGCACCACATTTAATCAGGGCCTCTCCCACCTTTTTATTCACTTTACGCAAATCAACCCGTTCACAAAAATCCTGCAGAGAAAGAAATGGCTTGTCTTTGCGAACCAGTTGAATTGAATCAAGGGCAGCAGATCCAACCCCTTTCACGGCTCCGAGACCAAAGCGCATCACCTCGTCAGCGACAGTAAAAGAACGCTCGGAGGCATTGATATCCGGTGGCAGAACTTCAACTCCCATCGCCCGGACTTCACCGATATTCTTGATCACTTTGTCGGTGTTCTCCATGTCCTCGGTCAACAACGCAGCCATGAATTCAACCGGGTAATGGGCTTTAAGGTAGGCAGTCTGGTAAGCAATCAGCGCATAGGCTGCCGAATGGGATTTATTGAAACCGTAGGCGGCAAACTTTTCCATCAGATCAAAAACCGCTTCCGCTTTTTTTAGATTGAGTTTGTTTTCAGCGGCTCCGGCAAGAAAGATTTTCTTTTGCTTCGCCATTTCTGCGGCTTTCTTTTTGCCCATCGCCCGACGTAACAGATCGGCACCACCCAGACTGTAATTTGCCAGGATCTGGGCAATCAGCATCACCTGCTCCTGATAGACAATAACTCCGTAGGTATCCTTGAGAATTGGCTCAAGTTGGGGGAAATCATACTTGAACTTCTCAGTGCCATGCTTACGCTTGATAAAGGAATCAACCATCCCCGAACCCAATGGTCCGGGACGATACAATGCCACCATGGCAATCAGATCCTCAAAACAGTTGGGCTTGAGTTTAACCAGATACTCTTTCATGCCACTTGATTCCAGCTGAAAAACTCCGGTTGTTTCCGCCCGACTGAGCAGCTCAAAAGTTTCCTTATCGGCAATCGGAATCAGCTGTAAATTGAAATCAGGATCTTTCCCTTCACGGATGATACGAACTGCATTTTCAATCACCGTCAGAGTTTTTAAACCGAGAAAATCAAATTTCACCAGGCCAATTTTTTCCACATAACTCATCGGATATTGGGTCACCTGCCCCCCCGACTTAGGATCAACATACAGGGGGAGATATTCAGTGAGTGGCTTGGGAGTGACCACAACCCCGGCGGCATGGGTTGAAGCGTGGCGGGTTAAACCCTCAAGGGCCAGTGAAATTCTTATCAGCTCCTTGATTTTGGAGTCTTTTTCAATCAGAGCCCTTAACTGTGGCTCCTGCTTGATCGCCTCAGTTAAATTAATTCCGAGGACATTGGGAACAAGTTTGGCAATCTTATCGACCTCACCATAGGGGATATTCATTGCCCGGCCAACATCCCGCAGGACCCCCTTTGCCAGCATGGAACCAAAGGTGATAATCTGCGCAACGTTCTCCGCTCCGTATTTCTGCCGGACATAGTCAATAACTTTCTCGCGGCCATAGATACAGAAATCAACATCAATATCAGGCATTGAGACCCGTTCCGGATTCAAAAAACGTTCAAACAGCAGATTGTAAGGGATGGGATCAATATCGGTGATCCGGAGGGCATAGGCAACCAAACTACCAGCCGCAGAGCCACGACCCGGCCCAACCGGGATATCATGGTCTTTTCCCCAGTTGATAAAATCAGCAACAATCAGAAAATAACCGGGAAATCCCATCTGTTGGATACAGGTCAACTCCTCAACCAGACGATCCTGATAAACTTGTAGATCTTCTTCACTCAAATCCCGGAGTTGGCGAATCTCGGTTAAACGCTCTTCCAGCCCGGTCCTGCTCATCTCTTCAAGAATGTCGTCAAGAGTTTTATCTGCCGGTTTTTCATATTGAGGGAAGTGATAAGTCTCGAAATCAAGATCCAGGTTGCACCGTTCAGCAATCTGAATGGTATTGGCAATTGCCTCCGGTTGTTCGGGAAACAATTGGATCATTTCCTGTGGTGACTTAACGTAGAATTCATCGTTGGGAAAACGCATCCGACCTGGATCGTCCATGGTTTTTCCGGTCTGGATACAGAGCAACACCTCGTGGGCATAGGCATCTTCACGGGAGAGGTAATGACAATCATTGGTCGCAACCAGCGGCAGCCCCAAATCCCCAGCAATTGAAATCAGTCCAGCATTAGCTTTAGCCTGTTCAGGAAGATAATTTTCCTGTAATTCCAGATAGAAACGTTCCCGATCAAAAATCTGTGCCATCTCGGTCGCCCGCTGTAACGCCTCTTCAGGATGGTTAAGATTGATCAAAGTGGGCAATTCACCCCCCAGGCAGGCCGATAGAGCAATCAACCCCTCATTGTGTTCAGCCAACAGTTCCCAGTCGATTCGTGGTTTATAGTAAAATCCCTCCCGATAGGCGGAAGAAACCAAGTGACAGATGTTTTTATAACCGATCTGGTTCATACAGAGCAGCACCAGATGGTAGGAGGCCTCCGATGATCCCCGCGCATTCCCTTTGGTAAACCGGGACCCGGGGGCGACATAAACCTCACAACCGATAATCGGCTTAATTCCTGCGCTCATCGCCTTGCTGTAAAATTCAATAGCACCAAACATATTGCCGTGATCGGTAACAGCAATCGCGGGCATTTTAAACTCTTTTGCCCGGGCAATCAGCTCATCAAGTTTGATCGCCCCGTCAAGCAGACTGTATTGACTATGTAAATGGAGATGGACAAAGTTTGAGTGTTCCATAAGTAGCGGTTATCCAAAGGAAAGATAGATTAGATAGAAGGTCAGGAAAGGAAGTAACCACGCTTTTGCATATCACGAACTTACAACCTAAAGTGTCCCGTTTGGTTAATCCTATCCTT
>JAGLDI010000049.1 GCA_023145655.1 Desulfuromusa sp.
ACTAACCAAACGGGACACTATGTAAAAGAGGTTATCATCGCTGCAGTTAGTGGGTCAATATTTCTTCAACTGAGATTCGCCTCTCTGATGCTAAACCTTGATTTACACTATTTTTATCAGGTAAACTATTTTTTTGAACATAAATATACCTTTGTGAGACATTGACAAAAAGGAATCCTGATGCGCATTGAATCTGACCTGAAACTTGGCTTTAAAGATGTCTTGATCCGTCCAAAACGTTCAACCTTGAAAAGTCGCTCACAAGTCAACCTGGAGCAGAATTTCACTTTTTTACACAGTCGACGTAAGTGGAGCGGAACCCCGGTTATCGCTGCCAATATGGATACGGTCGGAACCTTTGAACTGGCAAAAGTCCTTGCCGATTTCGGGCTACTGACCGCCATCCATAAACATTATCCCCTTGCTGCGTGGAGTACTTTTCTCAACGGACAAGATGAGACCATTTTTCAACGGATTATGGTCAGTACCGGGACAGCGACAGCAGATTTCACTAATCTCAAAAATATTTTAGCCCACCATCCCAACCTTGCATTTATCTGCATCGATGTCGCTAACGGTTATGCCGAGTCTTTTGTCGAGTTTGTCATACGCTGCCGTGACAGTTTCCCTGACAAAACCATCGTTGCCGGAAACGTTGTGACCGGAGAAATGGTTGAAGAATTACTCCTCTCCGGAGCAGACATCGTTAAAGTCGGGATTGGCCCGGGTTCAGTCTGTACCACCCGGGTAAAAACCGGGGTTGGCTACCCACAACTTTCTGCAGTTATTGAGTGCGCCGATGCCGCCCATGGGCTTGGTGGCCGAATTATCTCAGATGGTGGTTGCGTCAGCGCCGGGGATGTTGCCAAAGCGTTTGGTGGTGGTGCAGATTTTGTCATGTTGGGAGGGATGCTGGCCGGGCATGATGAGAGCGGTGGCCAATTGATTGAACGGGAGGGGCAACAGTTTAAACAATTTTACGGGATGAGTTCTGAAACCGCGATGGAACAACACGCAGGGGGGGTTGCTGACTACCGTGCTTCAGAAGGAAAAACCGTAGAAGTTCCTTATCGGGGAGCCGTTGCTGATACGGTGAAAGATATCCTCGGTGGGGTCCGTTCGGCCTGCACTTATGTCGGTGCTGCCGCACTTAAAGAGTTAACCAAACGGACTACTTTTATCCGGGTTCAGGAACAGGAAAACAGAACTTTCTCCTGAACAACTAAACCACCATGCACTGAAAGTGCGTGGGGTTGGGTCGGGACTAAAGTCCATGGTTTTCACCAGCGTGATGGAACAATATACAGGTACAACCGGGCCTCGATAAAATAAAGTTGGCACAGGAGAGTTACCATTAATTGTGATAACTCTCCTTGACAAAATACTTTATTTACCAAGAGCCTGTTGACAGGATAGTCTTCTAGTTGTCTATAACTTTGACACCTGCAATTTCCAGCATACTCACCAACTTTATTAACGGGAGACCGATTAAAGAGTTATAATCCTCACCTGCCATTTTCTCGATTAAAGCGATTCCAAGACCCTCTATTTTGAAAGATCCTGCGCAATCATAGGGTTTTTCTCGCTGGAGATAATTATAAATCTGAGCGTCACTCAGCTCTCTGAAGGTTACTGAAAAAGTTGCATAATCTGTCTGCACTGCACCGCTGCGACTATCAATGAGTGCCAGCCCGGTATAAAAACAGTGGGTCTTTCCAGCCATTTGTCGCAACTGCTGAAATGCCGCCTCCATTCTCTCCCCTTTGCCAACGGGGCGCCCTCGCTGGTCGACAAAAAGCTGATCCGAACCGATAATTAATGCATCTGGATAAATATCGGCAAGACTTTGTGCTTTTCCAAGGGCAAGGTGACGAACCAACAACGCCGGCGCAACATTTGGGTCAATCTCTTCAATAAAATCAGGAGCAGCGGTCAGAAACGGGAGTTGCAATTGCCGCAACAGCTGCTGCCGATAAGGGCTGGTTGAAGCCAGAATAATTTTTCTCATCAAAATTTCCTTTTTCTGACCCATTCCGGCTGATCTTACACAGTGATCAGGCTGCCAGATTATCAGTCAAACAACAGGTGGCAGCAGCAGGGTTATGCCAACGGGATAGCTGACAGTCATTCTTGGCACTCTCTATTCCGGGGAGCAGAGTTTTAACTTCCGCCAGCAGTTGCTCCAGCAGCAAAGACTCATCAACTGCAGCAGAAAAAGATTCGACTGCACCACTTTCAGTCCACACCGGGAGAATTTTGGCAGACTCTTCATCCCCCAGAAAAACTTCCCCAAAAAGTTCACAGGAGCCATCACCAAGTAAGCCACGAACCACTCCTGAGGTAACATTTCCACGCCATTGCAAGTCTATATCACGAATTTCAAAATAGATACTGCACTCTTCTGTTCCACTTGTCGGGGATAACCAGATCATTATTTCCTCCTCTGAAAACTATAGGTTATCTCCTATTCTACCCAACAGCATGACAGAAAAAGTCACACTCATTTCCTATTTCAGTTGAAAAGCTAATGCCTCCTGTAAACCAGCGGTAAACTTTTCACGGAAAGGTTCCGGCCCGAGCACCTGAACGTATGGAATAAAGGAATAAAGCCAGGCAAGAATCTCCTTATCCCCACTGGCACTGAAGCGCACCAGCAACGACCCATCAGGATTTTTTTCAAGCTGTTGCCCGGGATGCCAGACCCGTTCCTGGATAAGATGGGCCACCTCCCGACCAAAGCGTAGCTCCAACTGTTGTGATTCACCCTCATCAATCAAACCAAAAGCACGACCTGTCAGCATCTCAACTTGATAATCTTCAGGAACCTCAAAGCGCTCATCCTGTAACTCCACAGTCTGAATCCGCTCGACTGCAAATAATCGAAGAGCTTTACGTTTATGGCTGTAACCACCGATATAAAGACCATTTTTAAAAAATAACAGGGTGTAAGGGTCAATCAGATAGCTGTTCTGGCGACGTTTAGCCGGTCGATAACGGATCAGACAGCGCCGTTGCAGCAACAATGCCTGACGTAAATCCTGCAACAGTTGATGCTGTTGCGAATAATCCTTAAAACCATCAAACCGGGGAGCTGACGCCTCGGCAATTCGTTCCAGATGAGCCACACTACGCGGCGGCAGATTGGAACGCATTCGGGAAAAAATAGATTCAAGATCATCCTGAAACGGGGTTCCATGCAAAAATGCCAACTGCCCCCGGCACAGATAGAGGGTCATCAATTCTTCAAGAGAGAAGGTGATCGGTGGAATTTTACTGAAGCCAGAAACAAATCGATAAATAACAAAACCATCATCCTGACGTTCACTGACCAGCGGATAACCAGCATCGAGAATTGCCTGAAGATCACGATAAATGGTCCGCCGCGTCACCTGACACTCTTCTACCAGCTCATCCACCGTCGCCCCGTAGCGTGCCTCGATAATCCGGATCAAATCATGCAATCGAGCCGCCTGACTGTACTTTTTTGGTACACGACCCAATTTACATTTCGTCATCAATTAAGAACACTCCCTTTTATCCAAATTTAAATCGCCCGCCAGCAAAACTAAAACTGTCGCTGCCCTGCGTGGCATAAACTACCATGGTTGACCAAAAATACCTACCTGACCATTGACATAAGGTCACGGTTTGGGGAAAATCACCATGACACATTACTTTTCTCTATAAGGACTAAACCATTGAATTTATCTAGCCAAACAGAAACTGTTATCGTCCTCGACTTCGAAACCACTGGACTTTACCCGGATAACGGAGATCGGGTCATTGAGATCGGAGCGGTATTACTTCGTGATCAGGAGATTGTTGATCAATTCCAAAGCCTGGTTAATCCGGGCTTTTTCATCAATCATGAAATAGAAACCATCACTGGAATTTCCAACACCATGCTCAGTGAAGCACCATCAACACCAGAAGTAATGGAAAAATTCATAAAGTTTATCGGCACTCACCCCCTGGTCGCCCACAATGCTTCTTTTGATCGGTCGTTTCTGGAAACTGAACTCGGTCATTTTGGCAAAAAGCGTCCGTTAAACTTCGGCTGCACGTTGCGCATTGCCCGCAGACTTTATCCGGAGGCCATCAACTACAAACTTGAAACGTTAGTGCGTTACAAAGAGATACCAGTAAACAGCCAATTTCACCGAGCTCTGGCAGATGCAGAAATGGCAGCATTGCTCTGGATTAAGATCATTGA
>JAGLDI010000005.1 GCA_023145655.1 Desulfuromusa sp.
ACCAGATCAGCAACTGTTTCCGGCTGCTGATAAAATCCCGGCATGGCCGGTAATATCTGTGCCCCAGCTTTGGACAACCGCAACAGATTTTCCAGATGGATTTGATTAAATGGGGTTTCACGCGGCACCAGTAATAACTTTTTATTTTCTTTCAGTGCGACATCCGCAACCCGTTCCAACAGATTATCTGATAAACCAGCGGCAATCCGACCCACCGTTCCCATGGAGCAGGGGCAGATAACGACAGCATCCGGTGCGCTCGATCCACTGGCGACCGGGGCAAAAAAATTATTTAATCCATAATAATTCAGATTATCACCGGAGTTGAAATGGCCTCTGAGTTGCAATAACCCTTCTTGTGGATCTCCTGAAACTTCCAACCCAGTTTCAAAAGCCAGAACCTGCCGTCCAGCATTCGTCAACAGAACAGACACCTGCATTTCAGCACGCAGTAATTCCTCAATCAGGCGCAAGCCATAGATGGAACCGGAAGCTCCGGTTATGCCAACAACAATATTTTTCATAGTCAGTCAAAATCCTCAACGGCGAGGCGGAGAGGAGCAGAGAAGATCAACACCTTAAATCTCTTTTTTTGATTTAAAACCTAAAACAAAAAGATTTTCTCTGCGAACTCTCCTACTCAGCGTCTCTCCGTTAAATTATTTTCTCAAATCAACGCATCAATTAGAGTAAACACAAAAATCGTCACACTGATGTAGCCGTTCATATTAAAGAAAGCTGCATCCAACTTGGACAGATCGTCCGGTTTTACCAGCAGATGTTCATACACGAGTAACCCGGCGACTACCACAACCCCGGCAAAATAGATCCACCCCAGCCCGCTGCCCGGCAAGACCAGAAGCATAAACAGCAACATCAATCCGTGAAAAATACGGACCAGAAGGAATGATTTTTCTTTTCCTAGTTTTGACGGGACTGAATGCAAGCCATGCTCAACATCGTAATCATAATCCTGCAGGGCATAAAAAATATCGAAACCAGAGACCCAGAACAACACCGCAATTCCCAATGAAATAACTGGCCAGCCCAGGTCACCGCGCAACGCCACCCACGCACCGATCGGAGCAGCGGCAAGACAAATTCCCAGAACCACATGGGCAAAATGGGTAAACCGTTTACAGTAGGAGTAGAGAACAAAAAATCCAACCACAACTGGTGCTAACTTTAAACAGAGAGGGTTCAGCATCCAGGCGGCAAAAAAGAAGGTGATCAACGCCACCAGAATAAACAGTGCAGCTTCCCAAACCGACACCTTTCCCGCAGGAATATGTCGATCAGCAGTGCGTGGATTTTTGGCATCGATCTTTGCATCAATCAACCGATTCAAACCCATCGCCGTAGTTCGAGCCCCAACCATTGCCACACAAACCCAGAAAACCTGACCAATGCCTGGAGCCTTGCCACTTGCCAGCGAAGCCAGCACCACCCCCATCAGCGCAAACGGAAAGGCAAAAATTGTATGGGAAAATTTGATCATCTCCAGCAGGGTTTTGATTTTCTCCCAAACTTGTTTTTTATCCATCACACCAGCTTTCTTTTTAACAACATCCTGGATCCGTGAGTAAACGGTGGATGAAGAGTGCAAGTGCTTGGATTGAATAAGCGATTCAAAAAATCTTAGTTCCACCCAGAGGTTCAGCAGTGATTTTTTGGACGCGTAGGCAATTCAATGACTTGTGCTATTTGCCACCGAGTACTCACAGATTCAGGAATAAATAACGAAGCGGACAATTTACACCCTGACAAGTTGTGGAACAAGGTCTTTCAACCATTTGTTTTCAGCAGTGGCTCTGTTATGATTCCTAGCATGTCTGAATTCCTTGCCACATACGGGCTCTGGTCACTTTTTTTCATCAGCTTTTGCGCCTCAACTCTGCTGCCACTGGGATCGGAATGGTTGTTAATTACCCTACTGCTGCAAGGTAGTAATCCTCTTGCAACCGTTGTGGTTGCGACCATCGGTAACTCTCTCGGCGCCGGGACAAATTACCTGATCGGTTTTTATGGTGGGGACTGGCTAAAAGAAAAAGTTCTTCGGATCGATAAGGATCGGCAGCAGCGGGCAGAAAAATGGTTTAACCGTTACGGTAGTTGGTCACTGTTTCTGGCGTGGTTGCCGATCATCGGTGATCCCCTTTGCCTGGTTGCCGGGACACTAAAGACTCCCCTGATCCGCTTTTCTTTATTGGTAACAACTGGTAAGGGTTTACGCTATTCATTTCTGACCGTTCTGACCCTGCGGGGGGCAGTCGTCCTCACCCAATCCGGTGGCATCTGATGCTCTACACCCCCGCTTTCGCCGCCCTTTATCTGGCAAATTTTACTCTGGTTGCCAGCTTTGCTGCATTTTTTCTGTTCCCGCTATTTATTACCGGTCACGGTGGAAACCAGCAGGATATCGGCATTATTATGGGAGTATTTGCCCTGGCTTCAGCCCTTTGCCGCCCCTGGATCGCCGAAATGATCGACCGGATCGGGCGCAAACGGAGCTACACCATCGGTTGCGCCATCATGACTCTGATGCCACTTTTTTATCTGACGTTACAGGGAAACCTTTCCAACTATTACCCATTCCTGATTCTTCTGCGAATTATTCACGGGATCGGTTTAGCCATCTGCTTTACGGCTATTTTTACCTTTATTGTCGATCTGATCCCGGCAAATCGACTCAATGAAGGGATCGGAATGTTTGGCACTTCGGGCTTAATCGGCATGGCCGTCGGGCCACTGATTTCCGAACCGATCCTGGGGAGATTTGGCTTTCCTGCATTTTTTATAACCGCGGCAGGATTGGCAGCAATAGCCTTGCTGCTGCAGGCACCGATTAAGGATAAACACCACCTTCAGCCGGAGGAAAGTGAGCCTTCCCCTTCATTTTTTACTTTACTGAAAACCCGCAAACAACTGGTCTGTGGTGGATTGGCAATACTGTTTGGCTTTGGTCTCGCCGCAACCGGCAGTTTTATCGCCCCATTTGCCCAGACCAATCACCTCAGCTATATTTCCCTCTATTATCTTGCCTACTCCACAGCAGCTGTCGGAGTCCGTTTTATCGCCGGAAAAATGGCCGACCGCCTCGGTGAAAATCAAATCATCCCCTGGGGATTTATTCTTGCCGCCAGTGGATTACTCCTGGTTCCGCTGGTTCACGGCAACTTGCTGTTACTGGTCGTTGGATTTATTTTCGGGATCGGTCACGGGCTCCTGTTCCCTGCACTCAATGCCATGGCAGTACGCGGTGAACCCTATGCGGTGCGTGGTAAGGTGACCGGTATTTTCACTGGGGGAATCGATACCGGAATTTTCTGTGGAGCACTGATTCTGGGAACAATCGGTGAACTGGCAGGGTTTACGGTCCTGTTTATCTGTGCGGGATTGATGGTATTGAGTGCCCTCTACCTGTTTCGTTTGAGACCTGATCAGTCATCAGGACCACATTAACCTGAAAATTTGGAAGTCGCAGTAAAATGGACCAAAGACTCATCAACCAAGCTGCTCAAAAAATCAAGAACGCCCGGCGTATGGTTGCATTTACCGGGGCGGGCATCTCTGTTGAAAGTGGCATTCCCCCTTTTCGTGGGCCGGACGGTCTTTGGAGTCGCTACAATCCTCAGGTGCTTGATTTGACATATTTCCAGCACCATCCGGTTGATTCCTGGCAGGTCATCAAAGAAATATTCTACGATTTCTTTGGCTCTGCCCAACCTAACCCAGCTCATAAAGCTTTGGCCCGGTTAGAGTCAGCCGAAAT
>JAGLDI010000050.1 GCA_023145655.1 Desulfuromusa sp.
AGTGAAAATCAGTATTGAATATTGTGATCAGTGAGGGTACCGCCCTCGCGCTGCCAGTCTGGCAGCTATGATAGAAAAGCAATTCACGGCTGAAATCGACCTGACCCCTTCAGCAGGAGGGGTGTTTGAAGTTGTCGTCGATGGCAAGTTGATTTATTCAAAGCAAGCGACTGGAGAATTTCCAACTGAAGAAAATATTCTGCTCATATTGAACAAAGATCACTCATCAACAAACTGATTCTCAGCCAACTGCCAAAAAGCTTTGACCGGAGCTTTCTGTAAATTTCGCTTACTGGAACAGAGACCAACCACATAAGGTTCCAGTTGTGGTGTTTTGTTGAGGACGATCACATCATCCCGGAAAGGGCTTCGTTCAAGAACCAATTGCGGGACAATCCCGACTCCACAACCAAGATGTACCATAGGAATAATCGCCTCATTCCCGGAGACCTCAGAACTGATTTTTGGTACGATCCGATTTTTTTTCATCCACTTATCCAGCCGCCGCCGCGACAATCCCGCCTGGGGAAGAACCAAAGGGACCTGAGCCAAATCCAGCTGATCGTTTTCAATCCCACTGATCGTAGTGGCAAGCTGCTTTCCGGCTATAAAAATCAATGGCGTGGTCATGATCGGCAGAAATTCAATCCCCGTACTACGTCGATCAGGGAGTGCCGCGACGGCAATATCGATTTCCCCTGATTCAACCTGAAGAACAGCTCTTTCAGCAGCCCCGGTATGTAGTTCCAATTGAACCTCTGGATATCCCTTCCGATAGGCCTCCAAAAGGTCGGGAAGCAAACTGTAAACAGCAGTAATTGACGCATAGAGAGAGAGTGTTCCAACAAACTTTTGACTGCCCGCCAGAGAACCTTGAAAATTATGAAAATCAAGGACAGCTTGCCGAGCATAGAGACAGAACTGTTCGCCAGCAAGAGAGAGCTGGACGGTTCGATTATCCCGCACAAACAAGGTTTGTCCCAATTGTTCTTCCAGCCGTTGAATGGTCCGGGTTAATGCTGAAGGACTTAAGTTGCAAGCCTGACTGGCACGGCCGAAATGGAGCTGTTCTGCCGTTGTTAAAAAAATTTGGAGCTCGCGAATATCCATATAATATCCTTTAGTAAACTCGGGACTGTCCCGATTTTGCTGACATCTCCATACTGTTTCGTAATACGCAACACAATATACACAATAAATCAATTTACGCAACTACACTAATTAAGCTACAGTGCCAGACAATCTGAGATATAATAATTTTCAGGATAAAACTTCACATAAAAAAGGAGATACACCAATGGGTCAGAACTATTTCAATTCACTCTCTTTCAGTCGCAAGGTCGAAGAACTTGGAACCTGCTACTTCATGGACAGTAGCGAGTTTGAAGGGGTTGAATACCTCAAAGGAAAAAAGATTGTTGTTGTCGGTTGTGGTGCTCAGGGGCTGAATCAGGGGCTGAATATGCGCGACAGTGGTCTGGATATCTCCTATGCCCTGCGCAAAGTTGAGATTGATGAAAAACATATCTCCTGGCAAAATGCTACCGATAACAATTTTGATTTTGATACCATCGAAAACATGGTTCCTAAAGGGGATCTGGTTCTGAATCTGACTCCGGACAAGTATCATTCCCCCGTGGTTAATCATATTATGCCACTGATGAAAAAAAGTGCCTGTCTCTCCTATTCTCATGGCTTTAACATCGTTGAGGAAGGGATGCAGATCCGTGAAGACCTGACCGTTATCATGGTTGCTCCCAAGTCTCCCGGTTCAGAAGTTCGCGCTGAATTTCTGCGCGGCTTCGGTGTCCCGACACTGATCGCCGTTCATGGCGAAAATGATCCCAATGGTGACGGACTTGATATTGCCAAGGCTTATTGCTGCGGTACCGGTGGGGACAAAGCCGGCGTGTTGATGTCATCATTTGTGGCTGAGGTCAAGTCAGACCTGATGGGTGAGCAGACCATCCTCTGTGGGGTTCTACAGACCGGCTCGATCCTCTTCTACAACAAGATGGTCGCTTCCGGTATCGAGTCTGGGTATGCCTCCAAGTTGGTTCAGTATGGCTGGGAGACCGTCACTGAAGCGCTGAAACATGGTGGGGTGACCAACATGATGGATCGTCTCTCCAACCCGGCCAAGCTGATAGCGTTTGAACTGGCTGAGGAATTGAAGGAAATCATGGGTCCACTGTTTCAAAAACATATGGACGATGTTCTGTCCGGAGAGTTCTCCAAGACCATGATGGAAGACTGGGGCAACAACGATGCTGATTTGCTGCGCTGGCGGGAAGAGACCAATAATGAACCCTTTGAAAAGTCTGAAGCACAATCTGCAGACATTCCTGAGCAGGAATACTTTGATCATGGGATCCTGATGATTGCAATGGTCAAAGCTGGTGTAGAAATGGCCTTTGATACCATGGTCGCGGCTGGAATCAAGGAAGAGTCTGCCTACTACGAGTCATTACACGAAACTCCACTGATCGCCAATGTCATCGCTAAAAAGAAACTTTATGAAATGAACAAGGTTATTTCTGATACTGCCGAGTACGGTTGCTATCTGTTTGCCCACGACTGTGTCCCCCTGTTGCAGAACTTTATGGATAATGTGGATACTGCCGTGATCGGCAAGGGGCTTGACCTGAAAGATAACGGCATTGACAATCAGCTGTTGGTTGAGGTCAATGCGGAAATTCGTAATACCCTGGTAGAAGAGGTTGGCGAAGTTCTACGGGAAGCGATGGAGGGGATGAAGGCAATCGTTTAAAAAAATCCAGGTTAAGTTGCACTGAAGCACAAGAGATGGTATTCTACTCTTAACACATACAGAGGGAGTGCACTATGTTTGTATCAGAGCCACCACAGTATGATGCTTGTGAGTCATTGAGTGAGTAAGAGAACAGTTACTTAACTTTAATAGCAACAATATGGACAAAAAAGCTCCGATTTTTATCGGGGCTTTTTTTGTTTCAGAACCCCACCAAATCCTGAAAAAATGTTATATTGTCGGATCATCACTGCTTAATTTTTCCGGGAGTACACCATGACTGTTTCAGCCGTATCACCAACCGCTGTTGAGCTGACCCCATTCACCCAATTTATTCAGGAATTCAAAGACCAGCTCAAACACCTCTTCTATGTCCGCAGTGACATTAATCAGCTCAGCATTAAACGGGGTATACCCCCTTTTATTTTACGTGAAATCATGTCGAGCAATCCTCTGGCAACTTACATTCCTGAGCAATATGGTGGACGAGGTGGACATATCCATGAGGGGCTGGCTCTGGCTGCAGCAGCCAGCTACGAATCGCTACCTCTCTCCCTGGGGTTTGGTATCAACTGGGCACTGTTTCTTCAACCCACAGGGAAATACGGGGAGGAGGAGATTAAAGCAAAAGTGTTTGCCGATTTTTTAAAAAACCAGAAAATGGGCGGCCTGATGATTACCGAGCCCGACTATGGTAGCGACGCCCTGCACATGAAAAGTTCCTACACAACTGAAAATGGCAACTACCACCTTCAGGGAACCAAACATTGGGCAGGGTTGACAGGCTGGGCTGACTACTGGCTGTTGACCGCCAGGCACAAAAATAAAGAGGGGAAACTGAAGCGAGACATTGACTTCTTTATCTGTGATGTCAGCAAGCCGGAACAAAATATTGTTGTTGAAGAGTTTTACGAGAACCTTGGTGTCTATCTACTCCCCTATGGGCGCAATCATATTGATGTGAAAATCCCGTCAGGACAAAAACTTGTGCCACATAGTACCGGGATAAAAATGATGCTGGACCTTCTGCACCGTAGCCGGATGCAGTTCCCCGGCATGGCTATGGGTTTTCTGCAACGGATGTTGGATGAAGCGGTTCAGCATTGTCAGGAACGGCAGGTGGGAGGAAAAAGCCTGTTTAATTATGATCAGGTTCAACAACGTATTTCTCACCTGCAATCGGCTTACACCATTTGTTC
>JAGLDI010000051.1 GCA_023145655.1 Desulfuromusa sp.
TCGATACCACCACACTGCTGGAAATAGGTAAATTGGGTGATTTCCATACCATCCAGCCAAACCTCCCAGCCAAGCCCCCAGGCTCCCAGGGTCGGCCCCTCCCAATTATCCTCAACAAAACGGATATCATGTGCCAGAGGATCAATACCAAAACTTTTAAGTGAATTGAGATAAAGCTCCTGAATATTCTGTGGTGAGGGCTTCAAAATAACCTGAAATTGGTAGTAGTGCTGCAACCGATTGGGATTCTCCCCATAGCGACCATCAGTAGGGCGACGCGACGGTTCAACATAGGCAACATTCCAAGGCTCGGGACCAAGTGCCCGCAAAAAAGTAGCCGGGTTAAAGGTTCCAGCCCCTTTTTCAATATCGTATGGTTGCTGGATGATGCAACCCTGTTCAGCCCAATAGTTCTGCAATGAAAGGATTAAATTCTGAAAATTCACGTGACCTCCAAAAAAACTAAATCTACCGTAAAAAAGCATTGTTATCGATGTAAAATAGAGACGCGAGTGTAGCTTCCACCCCTGAAGATGTCAAGAATCACCGAGGTCAAAGTTGAGTAAGAAATTTGAGGGATTTCGGCTCTCTTGGTAAAGTTTTCTGCAGGACTTGAGTGAGGATTAAACCCGCTTGTTGGAGCGTTTTAAAACCAAAAGAGAATCCTTCGAACTGTGTATGTGACACATTGAGAGTGCGGGCCAATGATCCAACCGTTCCGAGATCGATCGCTACCCCAGCTAACCCGGCACAGTCAAGACAGAGACTACCACCACGATTGGCATCAAAGCGGATCTCCTCATGATCAAATATCTTTAGACATTCACTGCAATGAAGAAGATGTGGCATGTATCCTAGCAGATAAACCAGGCGTAATTCAAATAGCAACTTGGCAACTAACTCATCCCCATCCCGTTCAAGATAGTCAAGAAAGCTACAGAGAAGTTCATAGATCTGCGGGTAGGGTTCTCCCTCTTCCAGGGTGAGGGAGACCAACTCGACACCGTAACTTGCAAGGGCCAGTCGCTGCAGATCACCACGCAGGCCAAAACGCGAATTAAGCAGCTCGGCTTCCTGTAACAATAAGAAGTCTCCCCGTCCCCTCTTCCACTGAAAAATAGCCTGAGTAAACGGGTCAAGAACAGCACCAAAACGTTTACGGCTTTTCCGGGCAGCCTTGGCGAACCCCTTTTGCAAACCATATTCAGCAGTAAAAATGGTCAAGATAATATCGGCCTCACCGTAGTGGGTATGGTGTAAAACCAGAGCTTCACAACGTTGCGAAAGATGTTTCATACTTTTTATAAACTCAAAAGAGTGGATTGATCCAACAGGGAGGAGCTGAATACCATCATGATATCAGGTAAGGTAGAAATAAAGTGGCGGTACTGAAATAAATCAAAATCCCGGTAATATCGTTGACCGTCTGAACAATCGGGCTTGAAGCAATAGCTGGATCTATCCCAACTTTTTTAAAAAATGCCGTCACTAAAACCCCCATACAGGCAGCGACAGTAATAGCTGTCACCATTGCAGTACCGACAACAACACCAAAGTAAGCATTTTGATGCCATACGGCAGCCACCAGAGCAATTGTCAAACCACAAACAATACCCATAACCAGCCCAACCCGCAATTCCTTCAGAAAAATCCGTTTGATCATAGAAAAATCAACCCGACCCGTTGCAAATCCCCGCACCAGAATTGTTGAAGTCTGACTGCCAACGTTACCACCCATTCCGGTGATAACCGGAATGAAAGCAATTAACATAATAGCCTGCTCCAAAGTCGCCCGAAAAGACCACATCAAGGTACCAGTGACAACCCCACCAATCAGGGTTGTCAATAACCAGGGCAAACGGAGACGAGCAATTTTCAGTGAATTAAAGCCCAGTAGCATCTCATCTTCACTGGTACCAGCCATCCGCAAAATATCCTCGGTGGCTTCATCACGCATAACATCGATGATATCGTCAACAGTAATTAATCCAAGCAACTTTCCTTGATCATCAACAACCGGGATAGCCAGAATATTATATTTGGCAACCAGGGCTGCAACCTCCTCCTGATCCATATCTGCCCGTACCCTCATCACATTGGTGGACATAATATCGGACAATTCTGTTGCGGGAGGGACCGTCAATAATTGGCGTAACGATAAGACTCCAACCAGATGATTATGCTCATCAGTGACATAAACATAGAAAACCATTTCATAGTCTTCTGAGTCCTGGAGTGCTTCAATTGCATGTTTAACGGTAATATCCTGATCAAGAGAAAAAACATCGGTTGACATGATACTACCGGCGGTATCTTCATCATAGCCGAGCAGATGTTCAACATCCCCTAATTGATCCTCGTGCAACTGGGTCAGTATCTCTTCAGCTAATTCACTCGACAAACTGCGGAGAAAAACAGCGCTATCGTCATCAGCCATTTGCCTTACGATAGAGATCAAATAATCACGATCGAGCAGTTCTGCAATTTTTGGCCACGATTCCGGCTCTAATTCAGCCAGAACATCGGCAACGCGATCAAGATCCGGAGTTAATTCAAGGAGAGTTTTTTGCTCAGTAAGGTCAAAGTATCGAAACAGATGTGCAATATCGGCAGGGTGAATTTTAGCAAGTGCCTTTTTCAGGTTTGTGGTCGCACCGCGGCGTAGCAACTTACTCACGGTCGTTTGTAAAACCTGCATCTTTTGTTCATGCATAGGAAACACCCACTTTCATACTTAAATTGGAATCTAGGTCACGCAAAAACTAGCATTCTGCCCCAATAGAGTCAATGTGAACACACTGATTAAAATAAAAAAAAGGGGGCAAAGAAATAAATCTCTGCCCCCGGTTAAAACATTTTGAAAAGGATCTTAAGCTGTTGCGGCCTCAGACGATTCAACAGTTTCCGCAGCTACAGCCTGGTCAGAATCAGTTTCATCACTCTTCTTCTGTGCCACAAATCCTTCTTCAACCAGCTCAATAACCGCCATTGGTGCATTATCACCCTGACGATTTTCTAATCTTATAATTCTGGTATAACCTCCAGGCCGATCAGCATAGCGTGGAGAGATCATTTCAAATAATTTGGCAACAATCTTCTGGTCATGAATAACCCGAAGCACCTGACGCCGAGCATGAAGATCACCACGCTTACCGAAGGTAATCATTTTTTCCGCAAGCTTGCGTAGTTCTTTAGCCCGGGTCACTGTTGTCGTGATTCGCTCATTCTCAAAAAATGAGATAACCATATTCTGCATCATATGCTGACGATGATCAGGCTTGCGACCAAGACGTCTGCCAGATTTATTGTGGCGCATTTTCTGTTCCTTTCTAAAAAACTAAACAAAGGGAGACTATTCGTCGTCATGACCCTTTTGAATCAATTTCAAATAATCCGGATCTGGGAAATTATCTAGCTTCACGCCGAGACCCAAGCCCATCTCAACCAGAATATCCTTGATTTCATTCAAAGACTTTCTGCCAAAGTTCTGGGTTTTCAACATCTCAACTTCTGATTTCTGGACCAATTCACCGATAAGATTAATCTGGGCATTCTTCAAACAGTTAGCACTGCGAACCGAAAGTTCAAGTTCTTCAACCGAACGGTAAAGGTTCTCATTGATCTTATGCTTCTCACTGTTTTCTTCTTCGATAACCGGTTCCTCAGTTTCATCAAAATTTATAAAGATCTGCAATTGCTCTTTATAAATTTTTGCAGCATAAGCAAGGGCATCCTCGGGTTTGACACTACCATCGGTATTAATTTCCAGTGTCAGCTTATCATAATCAGTGATCTGCCCAACCCGCGCATTTGAAACATTATAATTAACTTTAGCGATTGGAGAAAAAATGGTATCGATCGGTATTGTCCCAACCGGAGCACTCTCATCACGATTTTTTTCAGCAAAAACATAACCCTTACCCATGGCAACAGTCATGTCAACTTCAAGGTCAGTTTCATCACCACAGGTTGCAATGTGGTGGTCAGGATTTAATATCTCAACATTACTATCGGTAATAATATCACCGGCATTAATAATTCCTGCGCCCTTCTGCACAATACGGACATTACGAGGATCATGCCCATGCAAACGGACTTTAACTCCTTTGAGGTTAAGGATAATGTCAGTTACATCTTCAGTAACACCAACAACACTTGAAAATTCATGTTGAACATTTTTAATCCGCACCGAGGTAATCGCCGCACCCTGGAGGGAAGACAAAAGAATCCGACGTAAAGAATTACCCAGAGTTGTGCCAAAACCGCGCTCAAATGGTTCAGCAACAAATTTACCGTATGTGTCGGTTAATTCAGTTGCTTCCAAGCGCATCGGCTTGATCAGTTCTCTCCAGTTTTTGTACATATATTAATTCTCCCTCTCAAGATACCCTGATGAGGTTAGCAATTATTTAGAGTAAAGTTCGACAATTAATTGTTCCTGGAACTCAGGTGTTGTCAATTCACTCCGGACCGGCAAGGTTTTGATTATCCCTTTAAACGCATCTCGCTCAAGCTCAACCCAGGAGGGAAGTCCACGACGCATCACGCTATCTAGAGACTCATTGATGCAGGCGACCTCACGACTCTTTTCACGCAAGGTAACAATATCATTAGGGCGCACGAGATAAGAGGGGATATTGACCTTTTGACCATTGACCTGAAAATGGCCATGACGAACCAACGTCCGCGCCTGAGCCCGGGATGCCGAAAAACCAAGACGGTAAATAGCACTATCAAGACGACGCTCAAGAAGAATCAATAGATTCTCGCCTGTGACACCCTTCATCCGGTCGGCTTTAGCAAAATAGAGCCTGAACTGTTTTTCCTGCAAGCCGTAAGTGCGTTTTACCTTCTGTTTTTCACGTAACTGAGTTCCGTAATCTGAAACCTTGGTACGACGTTGACCATGCTGACCGGGAGCATAATTACGCCGCTCCAGAGCACATTTATCGGTATAACATCTGTCCCCTTTCAGGAACAGTTTTGCATTTTCTCTTCTGCACTGACGGCAGACTGGACCAGAGTATCTAGACAACTTCTTCCTCCTTGATGCTTAAACGCGACGACGCTTGGGTGGACGGCAACCATTATGTGGTATCGGGGTTACGTCCTTTATCATAGTGACTGTCAAACCTGCCAGTGAAAGGGCACGCAAAGCGGATTCACGACCACTGCCAGGACCTTTGACATATGCCTCAACCGAACGCATACCATGTTCCATAGCTTTAGTTGCTGCATCCTCCGCCGCGATTTGCGCAGCAAACGGGGTGCTTTTCCGTGAGCCTTTGAATCCTTTTGTTCCGGATGTAGACCAAGCAACAACATTACCCACAGGGTCACAAATTGTCACGATAGTATTGTTGAAGGTGGATTGTATATGGACAACACCTTTTGCAATATTTTTCTTTGCAACTTTTTTCCGTACGACTTTTTTACCTGATTTAGCCATAATAACTCCGCTTATTTTTTCTTGCCGGCAACAGTCTTCTTCGGCCCCTTGCGAGTCCGTGAATTATTCTTGGTATTCTGACCACGCACCGGCAAACCTCTACGATGACGTAAGCCACGATAGCAACCAAGATCCATCAGTCGCTTAATATTCATGGTCAACTCACGACGCAAATCACCTTCGACATTGCATTCTTTATCTACAATCTCACGAATCTTCACCAATTCGGATTCAGTTAAATCATCAGTACGGGCATCAAACTCAACACCAGCCTGTGAAAGGATATTTTGTGATGTGGAACGACCAATCCCGTAGATATAGGTCATAGCCACTTCAATACGCTTGTTTCTCGGTAAATCGACTCCAGCAATACGTGCCAATTTTTCCTCCTAGGGCTTATCCCTGTCTTTGCTTGTGTTTGGGATTCTCGCAGATGATCCGGACAACACCTTTACGTTTAACAACTTTGCATTTGTCACAGATCTTCTTAACCGAAGCTCTAACCTTCATTTTGAGATCCTTTTCCTATAAATTGAATCTATCAACAGTGATTAGATTCAAAATTTCTTCCAGATTAAATACGGGTCAGTATTTCTGGCCCATTCTCAGTAACGGCTATTGTGTGTTCAAAATGTGCCGAGTATTGTCCATCAACAGTAACAGCTGTCCAGCCATCATCCAGAACCTTAACTCCCGACAGTCCACTATTGACCATTGGTTCAATCGCGAAGGTCATCCCCTCTTGTAACTGTGCCCCTCGACCTGGCGCACCATAATTGGGTATCTGTGGGTCTTCATGAAGCTTCCGACCAATACCATGACCAACAAAGTCACGAACCACACTGAAACCCTCTTTTTCTATTCGTGTCTGCACTGCATTGGAGATATCTGAAAGCCGGCCACCTGCTACCGACGCCGCTATTCCACAAGTCAGTGAATCCTGCGTAACATAAAGTAATTGCTGTGTTACAGCATCAATTTTACCAACCGGCACAGTTATCGCTGAATCACCGTAAAATCCATCAATAATCAAACCGAAGTCGATACTGAGGATGTCACCATCTTGTAACTGTTTCCGGTCAGGGAAACCATGAACGACACGATCGTTCGGTGAAGCACAAATAGTAAAAGGAAAGCCACCGTAACCCTTGAAAGCCGGTCTAGCCTTCCATTTGATACATTGTTTTTCAGCAAACTGATCTAACTCAAAAGTTGTAACTCCGGGCTGAACCCTCTCATGGAGGAGTTGCAAAATTTCTGCAACCATCCGCCCTGCTCTTCTCATTTTTTTAATTTCAGTGCGTGACTTTACAACAATCAACTCAACAATCCTGAAGTGCTGCCTGAATCGCCTGCTGAACCACTGAAATATCACTCATACCATCAACCGTAACCAGTAATCCCTGTTCACGGTAATAGTCTTCAAGAGGAGCAGTTTGTTCCTGATATACCTTCATCCGGTTCCGAATTGTTACTTCACGGTCATCATCCCGCTGCACCAATTCACCACCGCAGTAGCGACAACTGCCGTCCTGAGCAGGAGGATCAAAACGTAAGTGACAACCCTTACCACAATCAGCACAAGTACGACGTCCCGTCAATCTCTCAACTAGCGCATCCGTATCAACCTGCAATGAGATAACCGAGTCAAGCTCTTGGTCAAGGTCAACCAGTACCTGTTTTAATGAATCGGCTTGAGGTAGAGTGCGTGGAAACCCATCGAGGATAAAACCACCCCGACAGTCATCTTCCTGCAAACGCTCCCGGACAATACCAATAACAACACTGTCAGGAACCAACCCACCGGCATCCATATGTTTTTTTGCTTCAATTCCCATAGGGGATTGCGCTTGTACCGCAGCACGCAGCATATCACCGGTAGAAATCTGAGGAATACTATATTTTCCCATCAACAGCGCAGCTTGTGTACCCTTGCCCGCGCCTGGTGGTCCTAACAAAATAATCTTCATGGACAATCCTAACCGTGCCGTCCCTTAAGAGTCACACCCTTCATAAAACCTTCATACGAGCGTGAAATCAAATGTGCCTCAATCTGAGATGCGGTATCCATCCCCACTCCAACAACAATCAGCAACGCCGTTCCACCAAAGAAAAAGGGGACATTTAACTGACTGATCAAGAGGGTAGGTAATACGCAAACCAGTGAAATATAAATTGCACCAACAAAAGTCAAACGACTCAGCACAATATCTAAATAATTCGCAGTTTCTTTGCCGGGACGGATACCCGGGACAAATCCACCCTGATTTTTAATATTGTCAGCAACGTTGGCAGGGTTAAACGTTATAGCCGTGTAGAAGTAGCAAAAGAAGACAATAAAAGCAATATAAAAAATATTATACAACCAATGGGAGGGTGACATGTACGCAGACATAGTCTTCACCCAAGGAGCATCAATAAAGTTTGCAATGGTGGCTGGAAACATCATAATAGAACTAGCAAAGATCGGAGGAATAACCCCGCTCATATTGATTTTCAAGGGAAGATGGCTCGCCTGTCCCCCCATATTGCGCATCCCCACAACCCGTTTCGCATAGTGGATAGGGACCCGACGCTGAGCCCGCTCCATAAAGACAATTGCTCCGACAGTGACTAACATTAATACCAGGATAAAAATAACAATAGTGGGAGACATCGCACCGGTCTGAACCAAACGAATCGAGTTAACGATTGCAGAAGGCATACCTGCCACAATACCGGCAAAAATGATCAACGAAATACCGTTACCGATACCCCGCTCTGTGATTTGTTCTCCCAACCACATAATAAAAGCGGTACCCGCAGTCAGGGTAATAACTGTCATTAAAATAAAGCCCATACCAGGATTTAGAACAACCGGCTCTCCGGCAGGACCTACCATTGACTGCAGACCAACTGCGATACCCGTTCCCTGGATGAGCGCCAAGACAATGGTTCCATACCGTGTATATTCGGTAATTTTCTTTCTACCCTGTTCACCTTCTTTAGAAAGCTTTTCTATTGGCTCAAAAACAACTGTTAGAAGTTGTAAAATAATTGATGCACTAATATACGGCATTATTCCGAGGGCAAAGACGGCCATCTGCTGAAGAGCACCACCAGTAAAAGCACTGACCAACCCCAGCAAGGTCCCCTCTGTTCCCTCGAAAAATTTAGCTAAAACATGAGCATCAATACCAGGTGTCGGAACATGACATCCCACCCGGTAGACGGCTAACATTGCAAAAGTGAAGAAGATCCTCCGCCGCAACTCGGGAATAGCTAGAATATTCTGCAGCGTAGACATAACCTAAAGCACCTCAACCTTACCGCCTGCAGCTTCTATCTTTGCAACAGCAGATTTACTGAACTTATGCGCATGGACAGTCAAAGCCTTGGTCAATTCACCATCGGCAAGAATTTTGATTCCATCCTTGATGCCACCAACTAGACCAGACTTGCCATATTGTTCCAAGTCAATAACCGCATCGACTGCAAAAGCTTCAAGATCGCGCAAATTAACCAGATTATAGACTTTCTTATTTCTGGAGACAAAGCCACGCTTGGGAATTCTCCGCTGCAGAGGCATTTGCCCCCCTTCAAAGCCGGGCTTAACACCACCGCCGCTACGTGAATTCTGACCCTTGTGCCCCTTACCGGATTGTTTTCCAGTTCCAGAGCCATGACCACGTCCAAGACGCTTTCTATTTTTTGTCGAACCGGGAACCGGTTTTAGATTACTTAAATCCATCTTACTATCCTCTGCTTTGTTATCAGTCTTCAACCGTCACCATGTGGTTAACTTTACGGATCATCCCGCGAATTTCAGGGGTATCCTGCAAAGTAACTGTCTGATGTAGACGATTCAAACCAAGCCCCTTAAGAACTTTTGCGAAATAAGCCTTCCGACCAATTGGACTTTTTTTCAGGGTGACCTTTACTTCCGTCGCCATTATTTTGTTCTCCTAGATACAGAAACTCTCAATCCTGGGTAATGCCACGCCGGGCTCTAATCTGTTCAGGACTTTTAAGCATTTTCAGCGCACTCATCGTTGCTTTGACGACATTATGGGGGTTGTTCGAACCCAGACACTTAGTCAGTATGTTGCCGATTCCAACCGCCTCAAGAATAGGACGCACAGCGCCCCCGGCGATGACACCAGTACCATCTGATGCGGGCTTGAGCAACACTCGCCCAGCACCATACTTGCCAATAACATCATAAGGGATAGTCCTGCCTTCCTGAATAGGCACCTTTATTAAACTCTTCTTTGCCTTTTCAACCCCTTTACGAATTGCCTCAGGAACCTCTTTGGCCTTACCAAGCCCATAGCCAACGTGGCCATTTCCATCACCAACGATGACAAGGGCGGAGAAGCTAAAACGACGTCCACCTTTGACAACTTTAGCGTTACGATTGATATGAATGACCCGGTCGGTCAATTCTAGTTCATTGGGATCAATGTGCAGCACAAACATTCTCCTCTACAGCTTCAATCCGGCTTCTCTTGCAGCTTCAGCCAGCGCCTGGATGCGCCCCTGATACAGGAAACCGTTACGGTCAAAAACGACATTGGTGATATTGTTAGCAAGGGCTTTTTTTGCAATGGAACTACCGACAGCTTTCGCCGCATCGATATTACCACTACCGTCCATGTCAATATCTTTACCAAGAGTTGAAGCTGCAACCAGGGTTTTACCAGTTACATCTTCAATAATCTGCGCATAAATATGTTTAGCGCTACGGAAGACAGAGAGCCTGGGGCACTCAGTCGTCCCGCGAATTTTTTTCCTGACTCGCGCTTGACGCTTAAGCCTTGCAATACGTCTTTTCTGGGAAACATCCACAGTTCTGCTCCTTGCTAAAATTCTATCTTACTTGCCAGTCTTGCCAGCTTTACGCATGATACGTTCGTCAGCATACTTAATTCCCTTACCTTTGTAAGGCTCAGGCTTGCGATATGAACGAATTTTTGCCGCAGCAGAACCGACAAGTTGCTTATCAATACCCGATACAGA
The DNA here is from genome assembly GCA_023145655.1 of Desulfuromusa sp. Lineage (GTDB taxonomy): Bacteria > Desulfobacterota > Desulfuromonadia > Desulfuromonadales > Geopsychrobacteraceae > Desulfuromusa. The sequence goes on from JAGLDI010000051.1 coordinate 10,448, forward strand.
AAGCTTGGTCTGTTTTTCAATTTCTACACTGATTCCCTCGGGAAGTTCATAAACAACCGGATGAGAATAACCTAGAGATAAAGTCAGAGTTTTTCCGGAAATCTCAGCCCGATAACCGACACCGTTGATCTCTAAATCCTTTTTAAAACCAGCGGTTACACCCACAACCATATTGTTGATCAGAGCCCGGGTCAACCCGTGCAATGCAGAATCCTGATTACTGTCTGAGGGTCTTGACACCTTAACCTGATCGGTTTCGACCGCAATCGTCATCCGCTCATGAAGTGGCTGCGACAGTGAACCTTTTGGGCCAGATACAGTCATCATATTCCCATCAAGAGAAATCTTTACCCCTGATGGAATTGAAACTGGTAATTTACCAATACGTGACATTGTTGAAACTCCTTGATTTGCTATTACCAAACGGTACAGACAACCTCACCACCCACTTTAGCCTGACGAGCTGTAACATCGTCAAGAACCCCTACGGATGTCGAAAGAATTGAAGCACCAAGGCCGTTCTTAACCCATGGGATATCATCCTTACCTACGTAAACGCGACGACCCGGGGTAGAAATACGTTTAATTTCGTGAATAATAGGGTCCTGATTATCATCATACTTTAGATAAATTCGCAGAACACCCTGCTTACTATCGCTTATCACCTTGCAGTTTTTCAGGTAACCAAGGTCTTTCAATACATTTGCAACTGCAACCTTGACATTACTCGACGGCATGTCAAGTTTTGCGTGGCCAGCCATCCCGGCATTTCTAATACGAGTTAACATATCCGCCATTGGATCGGTCATAGACATGGGTGGATCTCCTTCTTGCTGTTACCAGCTGGACTTGACGACACCAGGGAGTTTCCCTTCGGATGCCAGTTTCCGCAGACAAATTCTGCACATATCAAATTTACGGTAATAAGCGCGTGGACGACCACAGATTGGACAGCGATTATATTCACGAACCGCAAACTTTTTAGGCCGTTTTGATTTGGCAATCATCGATTTCTTCGCCACAATTATCCTCCGCTCTTAAGCTTTATTTTCTGAACGGCATGCCGAGACCGGTCAGTAAAGCGCGACCTTCCTCGTCTGTCCGAGCCGTTGTTACAATGGTGACATTCAAACCGGAAACCTGGGCAATCTTGTCCAGATCAATCTCCGGAAATATCAATTGCTCCTGAATTCCCAAGGTATAATTACCCCGGCCATCAAAAGCCTTGGGGGAGATCCCCTTAAAATCACGCACCCGAGGCAGAGCAACACTCACCAAACGATCAAGAAACTCCCAGGCCCGATCCTGCCGCAAGGTAACACATGCCCCAATAGGCACATCCTCACGCAGCTTGAACCCAGCAATGGATCTTTTGGATTTGGTGATTATTGCTTTTTGTCCGCTGATTCGTGCTAATTCGTCAACTGCGGATTCAAGCAGTTTGGGGTTCTGAATCGCCTCGCCGAGACCCATATTCAGAACTACCTTCTCGATTCGAGGAACTTCCATAACTGTTTTGTACTGGAATTCCTTCATCAGAGCAGGAACTTGCTCCTGCAGATATGTCTGCTTTAACCTGACCATCAAACTCTCCGTTTATTTATCAACACTCTCGTTACATTTTTTACAGTAACGAGTTTTACTGCCATCTTCAAGTAATCGAATCCCAGTCCGAGCCGGTTGATTACATGAACCACAAATGAGCATTACATTCGAGATACTCAATGGTGCCTCTTTCTCTAAAATGCCACCCTCAGGGTACAACTGATTGGGACGAGTATGTCGCTTAATCATGTTGAGACCTTCAACAACAACACGACTTTTCCCTGGAAACACGCTTAAAACTTTGCCGGTTTTACCTTGTTCTTTTCCAGCAATAATTTTCACCATATCATTTTTTTTGATATGTAATTTGACAATAGACATCGCTTTGACACTCCAACTATCGATAATTTATAAAACTTCAGGAGCCAATGAAACAATTTTCATATAGTGGCGAGCTCGCAATTCCCGGGCAACAGGCCCAAAAATACGGGTACCTAGCGGTTCATTACCAGTGCCGATAACAACAGCAGAGTTTCCATCAAAGCGGATAAAAGAACCATCGGGACGTGGAACTTCTTTTGCCGTACGAACAACTACAGCACGGACAACGTCTCCTTTTTTAACCTTTGAATTTGGCAATGCTTCCTTGACACTACAAATAATAATATCGCCGATCCCGGCGTACTTGCGTTTAGATCCCCCGGGAACTTTAATACAACAAAGTTTTTTAGCCCCTGAGTTATCAGCTACACTAAGCATAGTTTGCATCTGGATCATAAGTATCTCCTACGCAGTAACTGCTTTTTCCAGAACCTGTCGCACACGCCAGCGCTTGCCTTTCGACAATGGTCTTGTTTCGACAATGAGAACCTTATCACCAATGCCACAACTATTATCCTCATCATGAGCTTTAAAGGTGACTTTACGTTTGATGAATTTCTTGTAAACACTATGTTTAACCAGGTTATCAACCCTGACAACGACGGTTTTGTCCATCTTATTGCTGACAACAACACCGACACGGGTACTTCTGTTACCTCGTTCTTGGCTCATTTTTCCTCACACTAAGCGTTCAGCTTACCAGAAAGAATTGTTTTAATCCGGGCAACATCTTTACGTACCTGCGAAACCCTCGACGTGTTCTCTAAATGTCCGGTATGTAACTGAAATTTCAGATTAAATAATTCTTGTTGTAATTCTTGTGTTTTAGTCTGCAACTCTTCAACATTGAGATCTTTGATTTCACTAACTTTCATCGCCAACCTCTCTTCTGACAAACTTCGTTTTCATTGGCAGCTTATGCGCTCCTAAACGGAAAGCTTCACGAGCCACCTCTTCGGTTACACCCTGCATCTCATAGAGCATGTGACCGGGCTTGACAACAGCAACCCACTTTTCCGGAGACCCTTTACCTTTACCCATCCGAGTCTCAGCGGGCTTGCTGGTCAGTGGTTTATGTGGGAAGGTACGAATCCAGATTTTACCACCCCGTTTAATATAACGAGTCATGGCACGACGGGCAGCTTCGATTTGTCGAGCTGAAAGCCAACCACATTCTAAAGCCTGCAAACCGTAATCTCCGAAGCTCACTTCGGTACCACGGGATGCCTGGCCAGCCATCCGTCCGGTAAATTGTTTTCTTCGTTTAACTTTTTTAGGCATTAACATGACAAGCTACTCCTGATCAGCCAACCGGCCGCTCTTTTTCTTTACCAAGCACCTCACCCTTAAAGATGAGAACTTTCACACCGATAATCCCATAGGTTGTCATAGCTTCTGCAAACCCATAATCAATATCAGCCCGCAAAGTATGTAGTGGGACACGCCCCTCGCGATACCATTCAGTCCGGCTCATTTCAGCACCACCAAGACGACCTGCGCAGGTGATTTTGATCCCTTTAGCACCGAACTTAAGTGCCATACTGACACTCCGCTTCATAGCTCGACGGAAAGCAACTCTCCGTTCCAGCTGTAAAACAATATTTTCAGCAACCAGCTGTGCATCAACCTCAGGTTTACGTACTTCCTGAATATTAATAAAACATTCATCATTGGTGATCTTAGCCAGTTCTTTCTTCAGCACCTCAACTTCAGCACCTTTCTTACCAATGATAATTCCTGGGCGGGCGGCAAAAATATTGATTTTTACTTTATTCGCAGCACGCTCCAGCTCAATTTTAGAAATACCGGCATGGTACAACCGCTTCTTCAGAAAATTGCGCAACTGCAAATCAGCATGCAGTTTTACAGCATAATCAGAATCCGCATACCAGCGGGACTCCCAAGTCCGGTTAATTCCCAGACGAAATCCTATAGGATGAACTTTCTGGCCCAAAGGGATACCTCCTCGATTTATTTCACATCCAGAACCACAGTAATGTGGCTGGTAGGCTTACGAATTCGGCTGGCACGACCCTGAGCGCGGGGCATAAAACGCTTGAGCGCGGGGCCCTGATCAACCATGACTGTTTTTACAAACAGTTGGTCTACATCAGAAACACCACTTTGCTCAGCATTTGCAACAGCAGATTTCAACAGTTTCGACAAAATTGGTGCGGTTTTCTGCGGAGAGACTTGAAGGATATTCATTGCATCCTGAATCCCCTTACCACGCACCATATCAACAACGAGCCTCGCCTTGCGTGGCGAAAGACGTACGTTTCTTAATTTTGCTTGTGTTTCCATTACTTGGCACTCCTGTCAGAAAACGCCGTACATTTATCTGACTTTACTTTTCCGATCACTTCCGTGCCCATAATAGGTACGGGTCGGCGCGAATTCACCCAATTTATGTCCAACCATATTCTCACTGACAAAGACCGGTATGAACTTTTTCCCGTTATGCACGGCAAAAGTCAGACCAACAAATTCAGGAATAATGGTCGAACGGCGTGACCAAGTCTTAATAACCTTGTTCCGACTTGAATTACCTTCGAGGTTAACATTACGTAAGAGAGACTCTTGAATGTAGGGCCCTTTTTTAACTGATCTTGACACGTGATTCTCCTAGATTCCTAAACTTACTTTTTGTTCCGACGGCGAACGATGAATTTATCAGTCCGACGGTTTGATCTCGTTTTATAACCTTTAGTTGGCACTCCCCAAGGAGTCACGGGATGACGGCCGCCAGAACTTTTTCCTTCTCCACCGCCATGGGGGTGATCAACGGGGTTCATTGCAACTCCGCGAGACTGTGGACGTTTACCCAACCAACGGTTACGACCCGCTTTACCAATTTTAATCTTTTCAAAATCAAGGTTACCAACCTGACCAATAGTTGCGCGACAATCCTGCAGCACCAACCGAACTTCACCAGAAGGGAGTCGCAGTTGCGCATAGCGACCTTCCTTTGCCGCAATCATGGCATAAGCACCGGCACTTCGCGCCAATTGACCACCTTTACCAATCTTCAGTTCAACATTATGAACCCATGTCCCCAGAGGGATGGAGCGAATTGTCAAGGTATTACCTGGACGAATATCCGCTGAGTCGCTGGCAATGACACGATCATCGACATTCAGGCCATGCGGCGCAAGGATATAACGCTTTTCGCCATCAACATAAAACAATAACGCAATTCTGGCACTTCGGTTCGGGTCATATTCGATCGCTGCAACACGAGCCGGTATTTCCAGTTTATCCCGAAGGAAGTCAACAATCCGATACTGCCGCTTGTGACCACCACCCGTATGACGTTTAGTTATTCGTCCAGTATTATTACGACCACCAGAGCGTGATAACGGTGCCAATAAGGATTTTTCCGGCGTACTTTTAGTGATCTCTTCAAAAGTAGAAGAGGTCATATGGCGCCGACCATCCGATGTAGGTTTAAATTTTTTGATACCCATATTAACTACTCCGTACCTGCAAAGCGTGCAGCTTTACACACCATAAAAATCTATGTTCTGGCCCTCTTCGAGGGTCACATATGCCTTTTTCCAGCTTCTGCGTTGTCCCATGTTAGCCCCAACGCGCTTCATCTTGCCACGAAACTGGATTGTATTGACCGCCTTGACTTTGACGTCAAAGGCTTTCTCCACAGCCTGCTTTATTTCAATTTTATTAGCGCTCCGCTTGACTTCAAAAGTTACAACCTGAGAGCTTTCCTTGAGCAAGTTTGCTTTTTCAGAGATTAACGGCTTACGAATAATTTCGTATAAAGGTTTCATTTTTCCAGAGCTCCTTCAATCTCGTTCACCGCAGCATCAGTTAAAATAAGGTTGGGGTATTTGAGAATGTCATAGACATTCACCCCATCAGCACGCAAAACTTTGATATTATGCAGATTACGTGCAGACAACTCAACTTTGGCATCAGCTTGATCAATAACGATAAGAGCACCTTCAAATTCAAACCGCGTGATCAGTTGCGCAAATGCCTTGCTGCTGATTTTATCCATAGTAATATCGTTAACAACGACCAGCTTGTCGGCCTGGAATCGTGATGACAGAGCACTACAGAGTGCTGCTTTCTTGACCTTGCGGTTCAGTTTGAAAGAGTAAGACCGGGGAGAAGGGCCAAAAGCAGCACCACCACCCACATAATGGGGAGCACGGATAGTTCCCTGTCGGGCGTTACCAGTCCCTTTCTGCCGATATGGCTTCTTGCCTCCACCGGCGACAGCACTACGATTTTTAGTCGCAGCCGAACCCTGTCGACGTGCTGCCAGCTGATAGCGTACCATGTCGTGCAAAAGATACTCTTTAACTTCGGTATTAAAAACAGCCTCAGCAAGTTCGCGCTCGCCAATCTGTTTTTTATCCTGGTCATAAATTGATACAGTTGCCATTTATCTACTCCTAAATCCGCAGGGCCTAAGCCTTGATCCCTTTACGGATCTCAATCAAACTATTTTTGGCTCCGGGAACAGCGCCGCGTACAAAGATAAGATTCTGTTCAGGTCGGACATCAACAACGATCAGGTTTTGTGTTGTCACACGAACATTACCCATCTGACCAGGCATTTTTTTACCCTTGATGACTTTTGCCGGCCAAGCCGACTGGCCGATAGCACCAGGCCTACGCTTGAACATGGAACCGTGAGTTGCACGACCACCAGAGAACCCCCAACGCTTGATAACTCCCTGAAACCCCTTACCCTTACTTGTTCCAGTCACGTCAATCCGGTCACCAGGACTGAACATCTCACAAGAAAGCTGATCGCCCACTGCACACTCTTCGACGAGGTTGAACTCACACACATAGGCGAAAGCGCCCTGACCGGTTTTCTTGAAGTGACCCATTTCAGGCTTGTTGACGCGTCGCGCCTCTTTTGCTTTAAACCCGAGCTGTACCGCTTCATATCCATCAGTGGCCGAAGTCTTTTTCTGCAGCACAGTACATGGTCCAACTTCCAGTACTGTCACTGGTATGCGTTGGCCATCTGCGGCAAAGATCTGGCTCATGCCTAGTTTTTTTCCTAATAATCCGTTGGTCATCATTGTGCCCTTAAATCGCTATAAGTATTAACTTAAAGCTTTATTTCAACATCAACACCAGCTGAAAGGTCAAGCTTCATCAAAGCATCGACTGTCTGCTGTGTCGGCTCCATAATATCAAGAAGACGCTTATGTGTCCGAATTTCAAACTGCTCACGACTTTTCTTGTCAACATGCGGACCACGCAACACACAGTATTTGTTAATAACAGTTGGAAGCGGGATCGGACCAACCAACCGCGACCCAGTCCGCTTGGTCGTATCAACAATTTCGGCTACTGCCAGATCCAACAGGCTATGATCATAGGCTTTCAAGCGAATTCTAATTTTCTGAGTAGACATCAATTTTCCCTCTATTACTCGACAACTTCGCTGACCA
>JAGLDI010000052.1 GCA_023145655.1 Desulfuromusa sp.
AAATAACACGTAGAAAATTTTTAGCAGCAAGTGCTGCCGGTGGGACTGCTATGATGTTGGCCCCCGGGAAAAAAGCATTTGCTGCCGGTTCTTTTGAGGGCTTTCCCGATGGTATGGGTGTGCTGGTTGATCTGACCCGTTGCGTTGGTTGTCGTACCTGTGAAGCTGCCTGTAATATTGAGCAGAAGTTGCCGGAACCGGCCAAGCCGTTTGATGATTTTTCCGTTTTTGATGAAATCCATCATGGTCAGAAACGCCGGACAACCGATATTGCCTATACGGTTGTGAACCGCTATGAGCCAAAAGAGACTGATGAGCCGATTTATCGGAAGATCCAGTGTAACCACTGTAATGAGCCTGCATGCTTAACATCGTGCTTTGTTAATGCTTACAAGAAAACCCCGGAAGGTGCAGTTATCTATGATTCGCACGTCTGTGTCGGTTGTCGAAACTGCATGATCGCCTGTCCATTCAATATTCCTGCTTACACTTACCATTCGGTTCTGAATCCGGTAATCAAAAAGTGTATTTTCTGTTACGACACCCGCTTAAAAGAGGGCAAGCCGCCCGCATGTGTTGAAAGTTGTCCGCAGCAGGTGATGACTTTCGGCAAGCGGAAAGATCTGATGAAGATTGCTCACGAGCGGATCAAAAAGAACCCCGGTAAGTATGTTGATCATGTTTACGGTGAGAAGGAAGTTGGTGGAACAGGTTGGTTCTATCTTTCCAGTGCCCCGTTTGAAGAGGCTGGATTTGATGTTCATCTGCCGAAAAAACCGATTATTGACAATGTCAAGGATTTTCTCGCCATCGTTCCCGTTGTTTTAACTGTCTGGCCGGCACTGTTTACAGGTTTCCACCTGCTTGCAACCAAAGGAAAATCACACGGTCATGGAGATGATCATAGCCACGACGAGCAGGAGGGCCACTAACAATGAAAAAATTAGAAACTTTCGGCATTAAGCCGCATGATGCATCACTGAAGACAGATGGGCAAAAGTGGTCAATAATGGAAAAACTACTGCTCGGTCTGACCTTGGATCAATATATTGGCCAGGCTTTTCGTAATAAACTTAACTGGCTTTTTGCAATTATTTTTGCCATTGGAATTCCAGTAATTCTTTACCGTTTTGTTTTCAGCCTGGGAGCTATTACCCACGGTTCTTACGATTATCCCTGGGGGTTGTTTCTCGGGTTTGGTCTGTTCTGTATGGTTCCGCTGTCCGCTTCTGGCTTTATGCTTGGAACGACAGTAGAGATCTTTGGCCGCCATGATTTTGAGCCGATAGAGCGTCTTGCTCTTTTGAACGGTCTGCTTGGGTATTTCTTTGCTGTCGTTTATCTGCTGGTTGACCTCGGCCAGCCTTGGCGTTTGTCCTACCCAATGGTTTACTCTTTTGGCCCTGCTGCAGTTCTGTTTCTGGTTGGCTGGCACGTCGCAACCTACCTTTCGGTTCAGGTTGCGGAAGTTTCCACCGCATTTTTTGAGTGGATTGGTTTTCAGCGTGGCTATGATTTTATCCGCAAGGGAACCATTGGTTTGACCGTTTCCGGTGTCATCCTTTCAACCTTGCATCAAGGGGCTTTGGGGGCATTGTTTGTCTATGCTCCGGGAAAGGTTCATCCGCTCTGGTATTCTGCGCCATTTCAGTGGATTCTTTTCTTTATCTCGTCGATTCCCGCCGGGCTGTGTATGGTAATCAGCGTCAGTACTATTGTTATCTATACGATGAAGTGGCGCTGTGATAAGCGGTTTATTGATAATCTTGATTGGATCACAATTGCCTTGGCCAAGGGTTCCGCAATGGGCTTGAGCACCTATCTTATTATGAAATTTATCGCCATTGCTCATGACAATGAGTGGGCATACTTTTTTACCGGCTGGGGTGTTTGGTGGTGGTTCGAAATTCTTGGTTTTGTTATTCTTCCGCTGATTATTTTGTCTTATGGGATTCGCAATAAACTGGTCGGTTTGTGCCGTATCGGAGCTTTCCTGACAGTTTTTGGTATTCTCTTAAACCGCCTGAATACTGCCCTGATTGCTTTCAACTGGCAGTTGTATCAGGAAATCCCGCACTATCTTGAGTTTATTGTTGCAATTACAATCTTCACTATCTATGTGGCGACCTATCGTTTTATTCTGGCTCGTTTGCCGATACTCTACAAGTTTAGATCTCAGGCAGAGGAATAAAGGAACGGTCATTTCTGATCAATAGAAAGCAATTAGTTCCTGCAAGTGTTTGAGTAACAATCCCTGACCGGTGGAGATATCCTTTGCCAGCCGGGGATTTTTATTTTACTATCGCCATATTGTTAAGATCGTCACAAGCTAAAGTGAGGGAGTATGTTTGATAATCTGATCGCCAGAGCTATAGTTCCAGTCACTATTGCGGTCACCGGATTCGTTATTTTTGTTTGTATCCTGTTGTATTCCTTTGTTAAGTCGGATATGACGGATGAGGCACTGCGCAATTTGAATAATTGTGCCGACACGGTGATCAAATCAACCAGCTATGCCATGATGGAAGATGATCGGCATTCTATCCAAAATATTGTGACAAGTATTGGAACAAGATCAAATGTTGAATTGATCAGAATTTATGATCAAGATGGCAAAATTCAGTTTTCTGGGCAGAACAAGGCTGAAGTTAAATCAACCACAGTAGATTCCCATATTGCAGAATTTTTGCAGGCCGATCATCTAACCAAAGAAATGGGTCAACGTGATATTGACCATGCGAATGGTAATATTACGGTCTCTATACCGATTATGAATGAACCAACATGCTCCACAGCCGCTTGCCATTTTCATGGAGAAAATGAACAGGTCCTTGGTTTTTTCAGTATGGCGGTTTCAAGTGAGTCGCTGAGAGAAACCCTCTCGGTACTCCGTTACCGGATGATGGTTTTTAGTGTCATGGTTCTTTTTTTGACAATCGGTGGTGTGACTGCTTTGTTGCGGATGAACCTTTTCCTGCCAATTCTCCGGTTGACCTACAATGCTGAACAGGCGGCTCAAGGTGTTGCAGAGTCAGACTTGCCGAAATCTGATCATAAGCTTGGAAAACTGAACAAAGATTTTCGTTTATTGGTGAAACAACGGGATCAGGCATTAGAAGATTTAAAAAGCATTAAACCCCTAGATAGAAACGTAGGCGATGGATCCGACGAATCATGAAACTGAATCTCCTCTGCCGGATATCAACCCACTCCGTAAGCAGGTTCAGGCAAAGATAAAAAAGCTGGAGCTTTATTCCAGTACCGGACTCTGGATTCTTGCCCTGTTTACCGCCTTAAGCATGGGTGCATTTCATAATTTTGATTTTCTCCCACCTTTGAGTGAAAGTCTCCGTGCTTCCTTGGGGGTGGGTCCTCCGGTTAAGTATATTAACTGGGCTCTGGTTGTGTATGGATTTTCAGCAATTATTCTGATTCTGACCCAGATGGCCAGTGATAAAAAGCCACATGGCGCTTTGGCCCATTTTGGTTACTTGGGGGCGTTCTATCTTTTTTATCATTTCTCTGAGGGCTTAAGCGAAAACTTCTGGGCAGTTTTTGCCGTTGGATTAACAATTCTGGGGTTGCAGAGTTACCATGTCTGGAACTATTACCATGAAAAAATCCAGGAACAGACGGAAATTCTGCTGGAGTTGGATAAGTTGATGGATTAGCTCTACGATAGATAGACTTATTGTTCCGTCTCATCTCAAATATAAAACCCCGCCAAAAAATGAGCGGGGTTTTATATTGTCTGGACCCGTAATAAGTAAGGTCAAAAAGCCATGGATGAATCTGTGACTATTCAGTTCGGTTGGTTACCTCGATCAGGTGATATCCAAACTGGGTTTTTACCGGTCCCAGAACCTTACCAACTTCTCCACTAAAAACCACGTCATCAAATTCTTTGACCATCTGGCCGGGGGAAAACTCCCCTAATTCTCCCCCTTGTTGACCGGATGGGCATTTTGAATGTTTTTTTGCTACCTCCGCAAAGTCGGTACCGGCTTCAATTTCCGCTTTCAGATTGTTACAGTCCTCTTCAGCGGGAACCAGTATGTGTCGTGCACTTGCTTTTGCCATAGTTTTTGTCTCCTTGGGATGTTTTTTGAATCTACAATAAAACGATTCAGTTTGGGATAAGTTGCGACCGATTAGTGCAGTCGCCCAAAATCATTATTACAATTGTAACAGTGCCATTTTGGAGCAGTTCTACGAATCATGCAACCACCTGAAATAATTTTTCCTGATTCTAATCCCTCAAGAATAGCTTTGTTCAATGGTGGTTTTCCATAGACGAAAATAGCGACATTATTTGATGCACAGGCTGGACAGGGGGGGATTTTATCCAGGTCAACATTGTTTTTCAGAAAGCCGCTCTCTCCTTCCGGATCCTCAACTGACCACCTGGTTGAAAATAATTGCCGCAATCGGTTTTTCAGGCTGAACATATTTAAACCGCTCCTGCCAGAGGAACTGCTTTTCTGGCTATGCCACGAATGGTCCTTTGGACAAAGGCTGGAGTTCCTACCATCGGAGCCTCAATTAGCTGTTCAATCTGCAAGCCTGTCGCGCGGATAGCTGCTGCTGTATCTCTGGTTAAGTGACAATTTCCCGCACAAAATCCCCAGATTGGCTCAATGCGGTGTTGCCAGATTCGGGTTGTTGGATGGTCAGAGATAACGTGTTCAAGAAAGATGAGAATCCCCTCTGGTTTCAGCAAACGCTGGATTTCGCTGAGACTGGTTTTAAGATTGGGGACGGAACAGAGAACCAGGGTGGAGACAATGGTATCAAAAGAAGCATCAGGCATCTCTATCGTATCGACTCCCCAGGGGGTGATGCTGAGCTGCTTCTGTTGGAAATGATCTGTTTTGCGCTGTAGACGACGACGCATTTGCCCATCCGGTTCACTGAGAGTAATCTGTTTTACTTTGTCGGGGTAGTGGGGAAGGTTGACCCCGGTCCCGGCACCAATTTCCAGCAGGTCCCCACCTGCCTGAGCAAGCAATTCTTTGCGCCAGCTTTGCAGACAACGTTTTTCGGTGCTGTACATAGCATAATCATAGCTTTTAGCAATCAGATATGAGCGTATTTGTTTCATGACCATCGGCTGAGATTGTTCCCTTTGTCTGGTATCTGTTCTGAAAAATAGATATTGGTTGAATGAAACCTAATAATACTACCATCATGGTTAAGTTTACCGTTCCTGTCAAGAAGCTCAGAGTTGCAGGTTTCGCCTTGATTATAAATATAATCAGGATTGAGCCCATCCCCCCCTTGCATGGCTGAGGATGCAGTTGTATATTCGCGCCATGAGTGCACTGGTTATAGAAAATCTGCATAAGTCCTTTGATGGTGTCCCGGCAGTAAAAGGGGTTAATTTCACTATTAATAAAGGGGAAATTTTTGGACTGCTTGGTCCCAACGGGGCGGGAAAAAGTACCACAATCAATATGATCGCCGGGGTTGTCCGGCTTGGATCGGGGAGTATCACCGCCTTTGGTTATGACAACCAGCG
>JAGLDI010000053.1 GCA_023145655.1 Desulfuromusa sp.
CAAAAGTCATCAAAAATAACAGCACGCCACTGCCAACCAGAAACATCAATATGGGATAAGTCAGGGCAGCTTTCATCTGTGAATTAAATTTCGCTTGTTCATCTGTAAATTCAGCGAGTTGCAATAAAACTTTATCAAGAGTTCCACTCGCTTCACCGACTTGAACCATATTGGTATAGAGCGGCGAAAAAATGGTCGGATGAGCCTGAAGGGCAGCATGAAGGGCACTCCCCTGGAGAACATCATCACGCACCCGCGTCAGGACAGAACCAAGGGAACCCTGCGTCTGCTGCTCAGACACCATCACCAACGCTTCATCAAGGGGCATTCCCGCCGTCAGCATCGTTGCAAGTTGGCGCGTTGCAACCCCCATCTGCACAGCACTGACCCGCCGAAAAAAAGTCCGCTGAGCCGATCCCACAGTATTTCTAGCGGCAACAAGTTTAGTTGGAAACAATCCCTGTCCACGCAATTTGCGACTGGCAGCCTTCTGGCTCAAAGCCTCAACAACTCCACGTTGTTTTCTCCCCTGAGCATCAAAGGAACTGTACTCGTAAAGCGCCACCGCTTAACCCTCCTCCTGAGTGACCCGCAGAATCTCTTCGACCGTTGTTTCACCTGCCAGAACTTTGACCAATCCGGCTTGCCGCAGTGGGCGCATCCCCATTTTCAATGCCTGTGTCCGGATCGTTGCCGCATCGGCATTGCTTGTCACCAGACGACGAATCGGGTCGGTGACTTCGAGCAATTCATACAAACCAGTCCGACCAAGATAGCCGACATCCATGCAATGGCTGCAACCACGACCACGATAGAAGGCTGCGTGACTCGGGACTTCAGTTCCATCAAACAGCTCAGCAAGTAATTGCTCATCAGGTTGATAACTGATGCGACAATGGGGGCAGACTGTTCGCACCAATCGCTGTGCCAGAACCCCAACCAGTGCCGAAGCCGCAAGAAAGGGTTCAACCCCCATTTCCACCAGACGTGCCAGCGCCCCGGCTGAATCATTAGTATGCAAAGTGGAGAATACCAGATGACCGGTTAATGCCGCCTGAACAGCAATTTTAGCGGTTTCACTGTCGCGGATTTCCCCCACCATAATCACATCTGGATCCTGACGCAAAATGGAACGTAGTCCCCGGGCAAAAGTCAGATCAATTTTGGGGTTAACCTGAATTTGCCCGACACCAGGAAGTTGATATTCAATCGGATCTTCTACGGTAATGATATTTTGTTCCCGGGAATTGATTGCCAATAATGACGAATAAAGGGTTGTCGTTTTCCCCGCCCCGGTCGGGCCGGTCACCAGTAAAATGCCATGGTTTTTTTGAATCATTTTTTTAATCTGCGGCAACATCTCTGCATCAACACCAATATCTTCCAATCCCAACATCCCAGAGCTTTTATCCAACAAACGCAAAACAACGCGCTCACCAAAAGCAGTTGGCAGTATTGACACTCGAATATCTGCTTGTTTACCGGCAATTCGAACCGAAAAACGGCCGTCTTGAGGAAGCCGTTTTTCGGCAATATCAAGATTGGCCATAATTTTTAAACGGGAAATAATATTTGGCAAAGCACGATAGGGAGGGCGCTGAATTTCGTAGAGGATTCCATCAACCCGATAGCGAACAATTACGGTATTTTCAAATGGCTCAATATGGATATCACTGGCACGTTGCCGGTAGGCCTGAGT
>JAGLDI010000054.1 GCA_023145655.1 Desulfuromusa sp.
ACTTGTTGCTGCGCCATCTCGATAACAACGTGGCCGGAGTGCAGCGGATGCTGGTTGCAATGCTGCAACGGCGTGATCAATGGCTGCGGCATCTGGTGAATCATCATGAAAATTCCCGTCAGACCTTGCAACAGGGGTTGGAAGAGTTCTGTGTTGGACAACTCACACAGCTGAAAGAAAGTTTCCCCAGAGGACTAGGGGCTGAGCTGCTGTACTGCGTTAATTTTTCAGTGGCAGGTCATGATGATTATGGTGCTGAGGGTTATTTTGATGACCTTCCCGGTTGTGAGTTCGGTGATCTGTCTCGATGGTTGTTGATTGCTGAGCTGTTGCTGACTTCTGCCGGAACCTTACGCAAAACAGTGACAAAAAATAACGGGTTTCCTGCCAGAACGGAGGCTAAAGATCGGATGCTCGAATTGCTGAATAAATTTGCGCCAGAATCTTCCTTCCTTCGCCAACTGGAGGCAATCAAAAAGTTGCCGACGGTTGGTTATTCGAACCAGCAATGGGAGTTGCTGCAGGCGTTGATTGAACTTTTACCGTTGCTGGTTGGTGAACTCTGGTTGGTGTTCCGCAGCCGCAGTCAGTCAGACTTTGCTGAAATTGCCCTGAAAGCTGGTCATGCTTTGGGGGAGGCTGATAGCCCGAGTGATCTCCTGTTACAGATTGATCATGACCTGCACCATATTCTGATTGATGAATTTCAGGATACGTCACAGCTCCAATACCAGCTGCTCAATACCTTGACCTCTGGCTGGACAGCAGAGGATGGTCGCACCCTGTTTCTGGTCGGGGATCCGATGCAGTCGATTTATCGTTTCCGTGAGGCGGAGGTTGGACTATTCATTAAGTGTTTCAAGGGTGAATTTGGCGATTCCCATCTTCAACTTCAGCCGCTGCAGTTGAGTTGTAATTTTCGTTCCCAGCAGGGGATTGTGGATTGGGTTAATCAGGCGTTTGCACTTATTTTCCCTCTGTTTATGGACGAAGCGACTGGTGCGGTGCCACTCAGTGAGGCGCTTGCCGTCAAGCCACAGCTGTTAGCTGATGCTTGTCGGGTATATCCCTTTATCGGTCGAAACGATAGTGCTGAAGCTGAGCAGGTTCTTAGCCTGATCAAGCAGGCGCAGATGGAAGATCCGGAACAGACGATTGCGATTCTGGTGCGGGGGCGGAGCCATTTACGGGGGATTCTGCCGTTATTGCGGCAGAATCACATCGATTATCAGGCAAAAGATATCGATCCCCTTTCTGCCAGACCAGCGGCTCTTGACGTTATTCACCTGACCAGAGCTCTTCTGCATCGTGGTGATTACCTTTCCTGGCTTGCGGTGCTGCGGGCACCCTGGTGTGGTTTGACACTTAATGATCTCACTCTGTTGACCGCCGATTCTTCGGTCACAACACTTCCTGCTTTACTTGATAATGAGCAGCTTAAAGAACAGCTCTCTGCCGATGGACAACAACGACTGGCACGGACCTGGCCAATTCTGCAGGCTAGTTTGAAGAGTTTTAGTCGCTTACCATTGCGTCAGCTGATTGAGGGGTGCTGGCTGGCATTAGGTGGTGCCGCCTGTTATGGTAAAGAGGGGCTGGCCGATATCGTGATGGTTTTCAATCTTCTTGAGAAACTTGATCGGGGTGGGGATCTGGAGAGCTTTGAGCTGCTTGAGCGGGGGGTGAAAAAACTGTTTGCTGAACCCGATAGCCAAGCTGACGGTAAGCTGCAGATTATGACTATCCACAAAGCCAAAGGGCTTGAATTTGATACCGTAATTATCCCCGGTCTGGGGAAAACCACTGGCCGCAACGATTCCCCATTGCTGCGCTGGCTGGAGCATCCTGACTACGGTTTATTACTTGCCCCGGTTTCTGCCAAGGGGAGCAGAGAAAAAGATCCTGTCTACCAGTTGATCAAACGACTGGAGGATGAAAAGGCTGATCTGGAAACATCACGTCTCCTGTATGTTGCGACAACCAGAGCTATCCGCCATCTTCATCTCCTTGGGCACGTGAAGGAAGACCGTGATGCCCCGGACAAGGGAACTCTGCTGCAAAAACTCTGGCCGATTTTGCATGAGACCTTTGCTTCAGCTAAAAAAAATGAAGAGATGGTTGAGGAGAAATTCTTGCCACCATTACTCCGACGTTTACCGCTGGATTGGCAAATGCCGCAACCGATTTCTGCCAATGTTGCGGTTGTACCAAAAAGTGAGACTGCATCTTCTTCCGCTACCGGTACAGTTTTCAGTGGGTGGGAAAATCCCCTCCATCGACATGTCGGAACTCTGGTTCATTTACAGCTTGAACGTATCGCTAAATTTGGTTCGGAGTGTTGGTTGGCAGATGGTGGCGAGAAACTGAATCAGACTTTAAAGGGTTTTTTAAGCAGCTATGGGGTGGCAAATGCTGATTTGGGAAAAGGTGTGCAGAAGGTTATCACTGCTATCGATACAACCCTTGGCAGTCGCCGCGGTCGCTGGATTCTTGAGAATCATTTAGAGCATAAATGCGAACTTCCATTAACTGGAGTTGTTGATGGGAAGTTAATCCACGCAGTCATTGATCGCACTTTTGTCGCTAAGGGGTCTAGGTGGGTGATTGATTATAAAACCAGTGCTCCGGCTGCAGGTGAGACAAAAATGTTTTTTTTGCAGCGGGAAGGGGAGCATTATCGGGATCAGCTTGATATGTATGCTCGGCTGTTGACCCTGCAATCTGATCAATTTCCGATCAAAATGGCACTTTACTTTCCCCTGTTTAACGGCTGGTATGAATATTGATAATACGTTACTTGGTGGGATTCAGACCTTGTCTGAAAATTGTTAAACTGCGCAATTACTCAGAATATCTCCGGTGAGATAGGTTTTCTGTGGATTTAGCTTAACCAGACTTTTGATGGTTTGTGGCGCCAAGTGCAACCGGAAAGTTGATTCCTCGCGGTTCACCAATGTTAAATCGATAACTTTTTTCATCGATCCTATCCGCATTTCTGTTTCAATAACATAACACCATTCCCGGTCACCATCGGCAAAAGAGATCAACCGTCTGGTTTTAACCGGAGTTATCGAATAGACTTCAACATCTTTATTGTCCTGAATTGGATGGACGCCAAAGCTGATCAGTAAATCTTGTCCTTCTTTAAAGGTTGAAAAGTCAAAAATATTTAAGATTGATTGCTTTGAGTCCATAACAACCTGTGCCTCGATTGCCGGAATTTTCAACGCCGGAAAGGAGACCCACTCACACCAGCCAATATCAAGTAATAGTGAGTTTTTATTTTTTTTCATCTGTCAGTACTCCCAATGAGAATGTGCTCCCTCTAATGTTTGAGATAGTACCGATTGTTGCTTGAAAAGTAAATTATTTTAATATTAAAAAAAGAAGAAAATTTGAAATAAAAATAGTTAATAAGATCGAATAGTTATTGGTTTTATAGGAAGTCTGCTCTTGTTTTTGTCTTATTTAACCTTTTTGCTACTGTTCTTGACGTCTCCTTATTTCAGTTAGTCGACAGTCCATAAATATCTAAAATAATCTCAGATAAGTTTCTATTATTATAGATTTTATTGCTATAATGTGGTCAGGGTGGATTGCTCTGCTGTTACACAATTCTGATTTTGGTGCTGAGTTCTTATCACTGCAGCGGCTAACGTCATATCTCATCGTCAATAAATATTTTACCCTGTTGTTTTGTCGTTTTCTAAGTTCAGCGCTCTGTTTGGGGAAATCATGTCAACACCTGTAAAAATCTGCATTTACATTGTCAGTATTTTGGTGATTATTGCACTGGCGTTAACGGTTTTGGTCAAAACCCAGATTACTCCAGAGAAGGTTCGCGAAATACTTCTCCCCATGGCAGAAAAAAAATTACAGCGCAAAGTTGAAATTGGAACGATCAAGATTGGAATATTCTCCGGGATTTCCCTTTCAGATCTGAAAGTCATGCAGAAAATCAGTGCGGAAGGTGCAGAAGAATTCTTTTCTATTCGCCAGGTAGAGTTGCATTATCAGCTGTTTCCTCTGTTGATGGGCAAGATTGTTATCAACAAGATTTCTCTGCAGAATCCCAAAATATTTATCGCCCGGATAGCGAATGGTCAATTTAATTTTAGTGACCTGTTGCCTGCAAGGGCCAAAGCAAAAAAATCAACGACTGAGGCTCATAGCAATTCTCGGTCAAGCTCAAAAAAATGGGATTTTCTGATAGGGGAGGTTAATATTGAAGGGGGGGAGCTGTTGTATGTTGATAAATTCAAAAATACCCGATCTCCTTTTCGTTATAACCTGAATAAGCTTAATTTCAAGGCGCGACAGATCACGGCTAATAGTTCATTTCCCATTGATCTTTCTGCTATGGTTAATGGTTCCAATATTGACATTTCCGGGCACTATGACCTGTTACGTCAGACCGGGGATTTGACTCTCCACCTGGCTCCTTTGAATGTGGTCCCCTTTGCTCCCTATTATCGTGCTACTTTCCCGGGTAAATTGAGTTCAGCGCAGTTGGCACTGGAGTTGGAAGTTGATATCCAGCCCACCCTCATCGCTTCCAAGGGGAAAGTAGCATTTAACGATGTTGACCTGACCTTGGATAAGTTTCCTGATATGAAGTTGAAGAAAGAGAAATTGGAGGTTGCCTATGCCGTCAATTTTGACACCGGAAAGCAACTTTTACAGGTTTCAACTCTGTTAATCGATTTCAATGGGATAAAGTTTGGTGCAGAAGGGCAATTTAATTTTTCAACCGCTGAACCCTATATGGTTTCCACACTTTTCTTAAAAAAGTTGGATTTGCGTGAAGTGATGCAGAACCTGCCGGATCAGTTTGCCCGGGATTATAAAAAGTACAGTTTTGCCGGTTTAATTGATGGGCAGGTAGATTTTTCTGGTCAGTTGGATAGTGGCGTTGCGCTGATCAGTTCAGCTCAGTTGAAATTATCCGAACTTAGGGCCAGTCTGGGGAGTTTGCGTGCCGGAGCCAGCGGTGATATCAATTACTCAGATAATACCCTCCAGACTGACAATCTGCTGCTGCAATACGGGGATCAACAGGTCCAACTTAAGTCAAAGGGAGAGATGGGTTCAGATAATATTTTTCGGGGTAAATTTAAACTTTCTACTGATCAGTTGGATCTTAACAAAATTCTTGATGAAGCAGGTTCGGTGAGTAACCCTGAATCCAACCCTGAAACAAAACTTGAGACCGTCAGCAATAACCCTGATAGCAAGAGGGTTACTACGTCACAAGTAAAGCGGCGTAAAACTCTGGATGACGATGTCGGTCCCTTTGATA
Source organism: Desulfuromusa sp. (assembly GCA_023145655.1). Classification (GTDB taxonomy): domain Bacteria; phylum Desulfobacterota; class Desulfuromonadia; order Desulfuromonadales; family Geopsychrobacteraceae; genus Desulfuromusa. The sequence continues at coordinate 5,300 of JAGLDI010000054.1, forward strand.
TTCCTGTCGCTATGCAGGGAACTATCAAAATCAAACAATTGATCTATAAAAAGCTGAATATTGATAAGATTTCTGCAGATGCAAACTTGCAGAACAATAACATATCAATTTCTAACTTGGTTGGTCGTATTGGAAAAGGGGAGTTGCGGGGATCTTCGCTGGTCAATTTTGGCGTAAAGGGACTCTCCTACCAGGGGGCGATGACGTTGAGTCAGCCAAATGTTACAACTCTGGTTGCCGGGTTGTTTCCTGATGTTGAACAGAAGGTTTCTGGTTCATTGCAGTGGCAGAATGAGTTTTCTGGCAGAGGGACACTTACCGATACTTTATTGCCGGCACTTAAACTGAAAGGGGCGGTTGCGCTTCGGCAGGGAATGGTCAAGGGATTTCCTGCTCTTGATCAATTGGCAGGTTTTCTGGGAAATTCTAAGCTTAAAACTCTGCGCTTTCAATCTTTAACGGCTCAATATAATTTATACGATGGCCTGATCCGAATGAATGGCAATCTTGACAGCTCTAAAACAAAATTAATCTCCTCCGGAACCGTTGATACTGGTGGTCGCCTTAACTTTAACCTTGATGCTCTTTTCGCCCCGGAAGTTTTGAAAAAGATGGGGCTGAAAAAAAAGCTTAGACAGTCGATTTCAGATCAGGATGGTTGGGGAACTTTACCACTGCTGCTTCAGGGAACTCTGGATCATCCAGAAGTCAGCTATGATTCAGTTGCTCTGCAAGATCAACTGGTGGATAAGGCCAGTCAGAAACTTCTGGAAAAGTTAGCGGGTGATAAGGACGGAGAGATTGAACCAATCAAGAAGTTGCTTGATAACACGTTGAACAAGTTGTTTGGAAAGTAAACTATTTTGTCTCAGTTAGAGTTGGAGAATCAGCCCTGCTAAGTTAGTGGATTAAAAGTTTCCTTTTCCGGGGTTCATTGGTGCTGGGCAGGCAGGCGTTTTATCCCACCTCGTTGTATTCACGGGCTCGAAATTTTACTCCCAGTTCCCGGGCAACTTGTTCACAGGCAGCAATATCAATTCCAGGATAAGTGACTGCTGTGGTGATCACTTCAGGAATGTATTTCCCTGCCTGTTGGATGAAATCTTTGACCGCCTGATAACTCTGTTGTGCCCCATAGGTTGATCGACAGAGATGGTGGTAACTGTCAGCATCTGGAGCATTTAGTGAAACTGAAACCGCGTCAATCAACCCTTCAAGTTCCGGCAGGATATTTCGCTCGTGAACCAGATTGGCTTGTCCGTCAGTATTGATTCTGACCGACACTCCTTGATCTTTCAACCAGTGTGATAACTCCTTAACCAGCTCCAGTCGCAGCAGGGGTTCACCGTAACCACAAAAGACAATTTCTGCATAACGGGTTGGATCTCCGATCGCCGATTTCAGTTCGGTTATGGATGGTTCATGATCAAGTTTCAGTTCATGCCCCTTGACCACAAAATCACTGAATTTGGCACAAAAAATACAACTGTTGGTACAGTGGTTGGTGATATTCAGGTAGAGGGAATCACGAATTTGGTAGGCAATTTTAGTTCTTTGATCGACAGTGCCAAAACCAAACAGGTCATGACAATTACGACTGGTGACTCTGGCAACATCTTCTATCGTGAGCCCTTTAATTTCTGCCATTTTTTCAGCGGTGTAGCGGACGTAAGCTGGTTCGTTCCTTTTGCCCCGGAATTTCTGTGGTGACAGGTAGGGGCAGTCGGTTTCAACCAGCATTCGATCAATCGGAATCTCTTTGATAATTTCCCTGACCGCTTCATTTTTTGGATAGGTGATAGTGCCGGTAAAAGAGAGATAAAAACCAAGTTCGAGGCATTGTTTTGCCATTTTTAAATCACCGCTGAAGCAGTGCAATACCCCACCCACAGCAGCACTATCTTCATCTCTGAGAATCTGGACAACCTCCTCATGGGCCTCGCGGTCATGGACAATGATCGGTTTGTCAACTTCTTTAGCCAAGCGGATTTGTTGCCGGAAGGCATTGCGTTGAATGTTTCGTGGCGATCGGTCACGATAGTAATCAAGACCAATTTCACCCAAAGCAACAACCTTCGGGTGAGTGAGCATTGCCTTCAGTTTTAGCAGGGCAGCTTCATTGATTTCGGTTGCATCGTGAGGGTGGATACCAACTGCGGCAAAGATATTTTCATACTTTTCCGCAACGGCGATGCTGCTCTCAGAGCTTTCAAGGTCACAACCAATCGTCAGGATATGGCTGATACCGTTCGCTGTGGCCCGCTCAATAGTTTCATCCAGATCATTGGCGAACTGTTTACCATCGAGATGGGCATGGCTGTCAACCAGCAAGGGGAGTTGATTATTCATCAATATTGTTACTCCAAAAAAAAGCAGGGCGCATAGAGCGCCCTGATGGAAGTATCTGTCCGTTTCACGATTATTTAGTCTCTATCCGGGGGAAAAGAGGCGAGGCTTTCTCTATATTGGTTCCAGACTCTAGTCCTCCCCACTGATCTTGACCGTCAAGAGTAAGATTTGTGTGATCACAACCAAGAATCTGCAGGATTTTTTCACCAGTGGCCGGCAGAAAAGGGGCTACCAACAGGGCAACAATTCGAATTGATTCAAGTAGATTATACATGACCGTTGCCAATCGATCCCGTTGTTCTGCATCCTTTGCCAAAGACCATGGGGCGGTTTCATCGATATATTTGTTACCCGCTGAAATGAGCTCCCAGATGCTCATCAAGGCTTTATTGAATGCCATATTGTTGAGGTGGGCATCTATTTTCTTAATAGTAACCGAGAACAGGTCGATAAGTGCCTGATCAGTATTGTCAGCAACTTTCGGGGCGGGAAGTTCCCCACCAAAATATTTATTGAGCATGGCGGTAGAGCGGCTGACCAGATTACCAAGGTCGTTGGCCAGGTCAGAGTTTATCCGGTGGATCAGGGCATTATGAGAAAAATCACCATCAAGACCGAAAGGAACTTCACGAAGTAAAAAGTAGCGGATTGCATCGACACCATAGGTATCAATCAGTTTGTTCGGTTCGACAACATTACGCAGACTCTTACTCATTTTCTGCCCTTCAACAGTCCACCATCCATGAGCAAAAACTTTTTCAGGTAATGGTAACCCTGCAGCCATCAGAAATGTAGGCCAATAGACCGCATGAAAGCGTAAAATATCTTTACCTATAACGTGGGTCGCAGGCCAATAAGTTGCAAATTTGCCATCTTTATCTTCAGGATAACCGAGGGCTGAAATGTAGTTAGTTAAAGCATCAAACCAGACATAAATAACATGCTTTTCATTGCCGGGAGCCGGGATGCCCCAGGAAAATGAGGTTCGGGAGATGGAGAGATCACGTAACCCCTCGCGGATAAAGCTGAGGATTTCATTGCGCCTCGACTTGGGTTGGATAAAGTCGGGATTATCCTCAATGTGTTTGAGTAGTTGCTCCTGATATTTGCTCATCCGGAAGAAATAGGACTCTTCCTTTAATTTCGTGGTTTTACGACCACAGTCAGGGCAGTTTCCATCAAGTAACTGGGTCTCTGTCCAGAATGTTTCACACGGAGTACAATACCAGTCCTCGTACTCACCAAGGTAAATATCCCCCTTGGCTTCAATCGCTTTAAATTGTTCCTGTACGGTATGTTTATGCCGTTCCTGAGTGGTACGAATAAAATCAGTATGGGAAATGTCCAGTTTCAGCCAAAGGGCCTGAAAGCGCTTAACCACCCTGTCTGCCAGTTCCAACGGGGTCTCACCATTTGCTTTTGCGGCCATCTCGACTTTTTGGCCATGCTCATCAGTTCCGGTTAAAAAGGCAACATCATAACCCCTGGCGCGTTTGTAACGTGCGATGACATCACAGGCCAGAGTTGTATAGGCATGACCGATGTGAGGGACATCATTGACATAGTAGATAGGGGTGGTGACATAGAAAGTTTTACTCATTTCAAGCTCCCGTAAGCGAATTGCATTTTTATCTTAAGTTTACCGTGCTGTTCAATGAAAGTGTCAAATATTGTGACACGACTCAAGTATTATTCTCTGGTGGTTTTGATTGCCGGTTTGACCGCCGCCGTGGTCTTCTGCGTCGTCGTTTGCTTTTCTCCTGACCCGAATTTTCTCCGGTCGATTGTTGACCCTGTTCCTTGTCGGCCTTGTCTTTGTCCTTTTGTATGGCTTCCTGTGGTTGTAGCGGTCTATTTGGTTTGATCGGTCTGTTTCTGCTTTTGTTGACCCGTTTTTCCGGCCCCTTTTTAATCTGTTCAGCTGTTTTAGCTGATGCTTCTGTTGACCCTTTTTCTGCCTTATTGAGTTCTTTGTTAAGTTCTTCAATGTGCATCTGGCAGCGGTCACCATTGGGGCTTCTCAGGGTCACCTTTTGTGCCAGTATATCCCGTGAAATAATTTCAGCATCTCCAGATTCAATGTGTACCTTTTTGCCACATTTGGGCAGGGTTTTTCTCATTTCGTTGTAGGTTTCATATTCATAAGCAAGGCAGCATAACAACCTCCCACACTGACCAGAAATTTTAGTTGGATTCAGCGCCAGTCCCTGCGCCTTTGCCATTTTAACCGAAACCGGAACAAACTCACGCAGGTGAGAACTACAACAGAGTTCTCTGCCACAGATTCCTAGCCCACCGACCTGCTTGGCTTCGTCCCTGACCCCAATTTGTCGCATCTCAATCCGGGTACGAAAGTGTTGTGCCAGATCACGGACTAACTCACGAAAATCAACCCGACCATCAGCAGTAAAATAGAAGATGATTTTTGAACCATCAAATAGGTACTCTGTCCGGACCAGTTTCATCTCCATATTGCGCTCTTTGACACGTTGACGACAAAACTGTAAGGCTTCCTGTTCTCTTAGAGCGTTACTTTGAGACATATGCAGATCGTTTTCTGCCGCTATCCGCAGGATTGATTTAAGCTTTGGTGGGGCCTGATCCGGGGTGATTTCACGTGGTTTTTTGACAACAGTGCCGAGGGCACGACCCCGTTCTGTCTCTACAATAACTTTATCTCCGGGGCTGAGATTGAAATTCTGTGAATCAAAATCAAAGATCTTTCCCGCAGTGTGAAATGAAATACTGACTATATTAAGTTTATCCATGAAAATATTTATCCTTATTAAGTTCAGGCAGCGGTTATCCGCATCAGCATGACTTCCAGTGTCAAACGTCGATTGACATTCCGTTGTAAATGAAAACGGGCAGATTCCAACACTTTCAGTTTTACCAGCAGGCTGGCAGTCGTTGTTTGCTGGTTCTGTTGCTGCAGTAATCCAAGCAGATCCTGATTAATTAATTCCTCTACCGGTCGGTCATGCTTAAGCAGAAGTAAATCCCGATAAAATGCCTGAAAAATATCCAGGATAACGGGAAGTGACCCTTTCTCTTTCTCAAGTTCATTGGCAAAAGAGAAAGTTGGGATAGTACTGCCTGATGACAATGCTGACAAGGATTGAATCAGTTGACCACGTTTTTCCAGAAAAAAATCGCGATTCGGTCCCAATGCTTTTTTTAAACTCCCTTCAGAGAGAGCTGCCAGAACGAGAGACTGGGTTGTGCTGAGCTCAAGTTTTTCTGCCAGCAGGGTTGCCAGTTGCGGTTTTGGCAGGGGTGAAAAGGGGAGCCGCTGGCAGCGGGAACGAATTGTGGGCAATAGTTTTTCTGGTTGGTTGGTCAATAGAACAATCAGAGTTCCCGACCGCGGTTCTTCCAAAGTTTTCAGCAGTGCATTTGCCGCTCCGGCAGTGAAATTTTCGGCGCCGTCAATCAGACAAACTTTATATTTGCCCTCCAGCGGACGGAGTGAAAGCTCCTGTTGCAAAGAGCGGATCTGGGCAATTTTCAGAGCTTCGCTATTGGCTTCAAGAAGGTGAATATCGGGGTGATTATGGCTCGCAACCTTTAGGCAGGCGGGGCATTCTCCACAACCGGTATGATTTTGACAGAGAAGAGCACGTGCAAACGCCAGTGCCATCATCCTTTTTCCAATCCCGTCCGGTCCTTCAAAAAGATAGGCGTGGGCAACCCTCTGGCTGCTGAGAGCACGAAGCAGGATATTTTTCTGTTGTTGATGGCCGGTTATTGCGTCAAAGGTCATGTCGTTATCTGCTATATTTATGGTTGCTAACTCGTATAGTTCAGGTGAATAGTGCCATTATAGAGAAACGGTGAGAAATGAATCAAGGTAAATAGCTGGATACTTATGTGCAAGTTATTGAACTACTTCACCGATTTGGTTATACTCCGTGCAAGTTCATCATTGTGCGGAGAGAAAATGGAAAATTATCTCAACAACCTGGAGACAACGATCGGTTATACGTTTACTGATCGGCAGTTGCTGCTTCAGGCATTGACTCATAAATCCTTCAGCAATGAACAGACTGAATTTGTCCCTCACAATGAGCGTCTGGAGTTTCTTGGTGATGCGGTCCTTGAGTTGGCTGTCAGTGATTGGGTTTTTAATCACTATCCAGATATCCCGGAAGGGGGGTTAACCAGGATCCGTGCCGAAGTTGTCAGTGAACGGGGTCTCTCACAAATTGCGAGTCGGTTACAAATTGGGGCAGTCCTCCGCTTGGGAAAAGGGGAAGAGATGAGTGGGGGGGGTGAAAAGCCAAGTTTACTTGCAGATGCGCTGGAGGCGCTTTTGGGGGCCATTTATCGGGAGGGCGGCTTTGCTCTGGTACGTCAGGTGGTGGAGAAGGTCTTTCGTGATGTGATCGAGAAATCGGCTCTGCTACGCTATGGAAGTGATTATAAAACTTGTTTGCAGGAACGTTTGCAGGCACTGTATGGTCATCTTCCCGAATATCGATTAGTGCAGGTTGACGGTCCCGATCATCAAAAGATTTTTTCCATGGAGGTTTTTTTCTCAGGGAAATTGCTTGGTAAAGGGAGCGGCAGCAGTAAAAAAAATGCTGAACAGAAAGCGGCGGCAGTCGCATTGGATCACCTTTTATTAAGAGAGTCGAAATAAATTTATGCAGGAAGAAAAATTTGTATCTGGATTTATTGCAATTATTGGCCGACCTAATGTCGGGAAATCAACCTTGCTTAATCGAATCCTCGGGCAGAAAGTTGCAATAACTTCAAACAAACCACAAACGACACGAAACCGGATTCTTGGTATTCATAATTTTCCTGCCGGACAAGCTCTGTTTGTTGATACCCCCGGGATACATAAAGCCAAGGGTAAATTGAATCGATTTATGGTCGATCAGGCGATTGGTGCCTGCTCCGATGTCGATCTGATTCTGTTTCTGGTGGAAGCTGATGATTCTCCCGGTGGCGGTGACGAATATATTCTTAAACTGCTGGATAGGTCCTCTGCCCCAGTCTTTTTAATTATCAATAAAATTGACCTGGTTAAGCCGCCACGTTTGCTCAAGTTGATCCAACAGTATTCTGATCGGTTCAAATTCGCGGAGGTTATTCCCATTTCTGCCCGGGGCGGGGATGGGGTGCCACAGTTATTGCAGGCTATTGAGCCCCTTCTGCCTGAAGGACCGCGCTATTATCCGGAGGATATGCTGACCGATCAACCGGAGCGTTCTATTGTTGCTGAGCTGGTGCGGGAAAAAATCATGCGTCGTACCAGCGAAGAGATCCCCTACGGTGTTGGGGTGCAGGTTGATACTTTTGAAGAGAGACCCGAAAAAAACCTGGTTGTAATCCAGGCAACAATCCATGTTGAACGGAATAGTCACAAAAAAATCATCGTCGGTAAGGGGGGGCAGATGATTAAGGCTGTCGGCCAGGAGGCGCGAAAAGATATTGAGCGATTACTCGGCACCCGGGTTTTTTTGGAGCTGTTTGTTCGGGTTGATAAGGACTGGACCCAGAGTGAGCGCATGTTGCGTGAGCTTGGTTATAGTAAAAAGTGAAATAGTGAAAGAGTTGTGAGTAAATGATTAAAACTGTTGCCATAGTTGGTCGTCCTAATGTTGGAAAATCTACGTTATTCAATCGGTTACTGAGAAAACGTAAAGCGATTGTTGAAGACTTTCCTGGTGTCACCAGAGATCGTCATTATGCCGAAGTCAAACGTTTTTTACGCCCTTTTCTGTTGATTGATACCGGTGGTTTTGAACCAGTCAGTGACGACCGATTGCTGATTCAAATGCGTGAACAATCGCAGTTGGCCATTGAAGAGGCGGACATTATTTTTTATTTGATGGATGTCAAAGATGGATTAACTCCGGCAGATGTCGAAATCTCTAAAATGTTGCGACAGGTTGATAAACCGGTTTTCTATTTAGTCAATAAAGTTGACGGCGAAAAGCAAGAAGTTGAAACTGCCGATTTTTATGCACTGGGCATTGATAAATTCTATCCTGTCTCTGCTGAGCATGGACGGGGAATCAATGATCTTATTGATGACTTAGAGAAACTGTTGCCTCCCGTTGCTGAAGATGAAAAGGAAGAAAGTGAAGTTCGGATGGCCATTATCGGGCGTCCCAATGTTGGAAAATCATCGTTGGTTAACCGTCTGCTTGGTTACGAACGGGTGGTCGCCAATCCGGTTTCTGGAACCACTCGCGACAGCATTGATACCCCTTTTGTCTACAACCAGAAGCGTTACGTCCTGATCGATACCGCCGGGATTCGACGCAAGGGGAAAATCAGTCAATTAGTGGAAAAATATAGTGCTGTCACAGCACTCAAGGCAATGGACCGGGCGCATGTCGTTCTGATGGTCATCGATGCAGAAGATGGCGTAACAGATCAGGACCTGGCCGTTGCTGGATATGCCTATGAAAAAGGGCGGGCTTTGATTCTACTGGTAAATAAATGGGATTTGCCGGAAAAAGATGATCAGACGATGGGGAAATTTATCTCCGAGGTACAGCGCCGTTTCAAATATCTCCCTTTTGCTCCGCTCCTTTTTGTTTCTGCATTGACCGGGCAGCGGGTCAGTAAGATCATGTCTAAGGTGGAGGAGGTTGCTGCCGAATTCAATCAGCGGATTCCAACCGCCAAGTTAAATCAAGGGTTGGAAGAGTTTGTCAGTAAGCACCCCCCTGCAATGGCCGGTGACCAGCGGATTAAGTTTTATTATGCGGCTCAGGCGGCGGTGAGACCACCATCATTTGTGCTCTTTACCAATCGACCTGATAAAATTCATTTTTCTTATCAGCGCTATCTGGTCAATTGTTTTAGAGAGAAATTTGATTTTGGTCAGGTTCCGATCCGTCTTGAGTTTAAAGGTCGAGGCAAGAAAAAACCTTAGAAAAAATGGTTAACAGTTTGTTCTCCGGGTGATTTTTAAAAAGGAATTCTTCGGTTATGGCACTGGAAGGTTGTTTAGAAGATTTAGGGATACGTGATATCCTCCAGATTCTGAGCCTCAGTAAGAAATCGGGTACCTTGACTCTGAAATGTGCAGCAGGGGAAGGAGTCGTTTGTTTTTTAGACGGGCAAGTCATCCGCGCATCTTCCTCTCTCTTCACTGAGACCCTCGGAGGGCTTCTGTGTGAGAATCAAATTGTAACGGAAAAACAAGTTTCAGACGCATTAATCTGGCAGAAAAATCTTGATTCATACCAGCCATTTGGTCAAATTTTAATTAATAAATATCAGATTCCCGCTGCAGAGATAGAAAAAATTATTGCCGCCCAAATAGAAAAAATTGTTTTAAGTTTTTTCTTCTGGACCGAAGGTTATTTCTCCTTTCAACTTGAAGCGGTAAAAAGTTTTGATAGTACTTTTTTGAATCCTCTTGATTTTATGTTGGAACACGGACTCAGTTCACAGCGTCTTGTAATTAAAGGGAAAAAGATCTCTGAGTCGGGCAGCGAAAATGAACTTGATGAAGGTACCATTGAACATGAACTGAGCGTGTTAAAGGGACAACAGAGTCAATATGGTTTGGATTTGCTGAGAGGAATGCTGGCAGAACTGGAATATCCTGAGCTCGGTGGTGGAATTATCCTTTTAATTCTCCGCTATGCCAGTGAAATTATGTCCCGGGCAATTATTTTTGATGTCAGAGGGGGGCAACTTGTCGGGTTAGGGCAGTTTGGCTTGAATGATCTCAATGCTGTTGCTGATGAGGGCGTTAGAAAGATGCGCTTACAGGTTGAGTCAGAGTCTCTGTTTGCACAAGTTCTCAGGGATAAAGTTGCTGTCCGCTCTACTCTGAAAAACTCGGCTGCGGAAGAGCAGTTAAGAAAGTTTTTAAATGGAGTTCCAGAGGAAATTTTTCTCGCTCCATTAGTGAGTGATGGAGAGGTCGCTGCTCTTTTGTATGGAGATAATTTTCCGGCCAACCATCTGCTTCCTGCTGCAAATGCTTTTGAAGTGTTTCTTTCTCAGGCTGGGGTGGCCATGGAGCAGGCACTGCAGGGAACTGATTGAAATTAAAAAGCCATTTTCATCTCTATTTTTGTTATAGTTAATTTTTCTTTTTGTCAGCCGGAGATGAGACTCATGCAGAAAAAAATTCTCATAGTTGAAGATGAAGAAAGCTTACTGAAGTTAGAAAGTATTCTTCTGACCACTAAAGGTTATCTGGTTCAGGGTGCTGCAACCGGGTTAGCGGCTCTTGAAGCTGTAGCTAAAGAGGTTCCAGACCTGATATTGTTAGATGTCATGCTTCCGGAACTGGACGGTTTTGAGGTTTGTGAACGGATCAAAAAAAATCCAGAGACCCGTCATGTACCAATTATATTTTTAACCGCCAAGAAAACTCCTGAGGATTTAGCTCGTAGTGAAGAAGTTGGTGCTGATCAGTATATAACAAAACCTTTTAAGTCAGCGATGGTGATGGCTGCCATTGAGCGCTTGTTAAGTCGGAATTAAAAATCTGCCCTGAAGGTTACCCGAAATTGTTAATTAGACTTATCGATGGAGTTTGAAAAGGATGTATGCAGCGAAGGTACTGGTTGTTGATGATTCACCAACAATGCGGCAGCTGATTATTTTTGCCCTGCAACGCCTGCCCAGTTTGCAAATTACTGAGGCAGGTGACGGTGTTGCTGCGCTAAAACAGTTATCCAGTGAGAAGTATGACCTCCTTTTGACCGACATCAATATGCCGATGATGGATGGTTTAAAACTGGTCGGCCTGATTCGTAATGATACTCTTTATATGAAACTTCCCATCATTGTTATTACGACTGAAGGTTCTGACATGACCCGGGAACGGGCTATTGCCATTGGTGCTAATGAATATATCACCAAGCCGTTGCAGACGACTCACCTTGTAGAAGTTGTCCGTAAGCTGCTTGATCCAGAATATCAACAGGGATGAGCCTTGTTCTTGGGCTTGACAGCCTTGGTTGAACATGTAATATAACCCCATTAATTTTTAGTTTGGTTTTTTATAATCAGGAGGAAAAGTTGGCAAAAGAAGAAGCAATCGAAGTTGAAGGGATCGTTGTAGAGCCATTACCTAATGCTATGTTTCGGGTGAAGCTTGATAATGACCATGTGGTTTTGGCTCACATCTCCGGCAAAATGCGTAAGTACTATATCCGTATTCTTCCTGGTGATCGGGTGACAGTTGAATTATCACCCTATGATCTGACACGTGGTCGTATCACTTACCGGGCTAAATAGTTAGACACTTTTTTGTGATTCGGCTCTGTTGCCGATACAATGACATATAGAGAAAGACTCTTCCCCACAATACTTTGCTTATAACGATACCGGCCTTTGCCGGTTTTCGCGTATATACTCTATTTTGACAGGTGACGGTGTCGCTGCCCGTTGCGGAGGACCTATGGAAAACTACTACAATCCAAAAGATGTTGAATTCAAGTGGCAACAAATTTGGCAGGAAAATCAGTCTTTTTGTGCTTCCATGGATTCTGAAAAAGAAAAATATTATCTATTGGAAATGTTTCCATACCCATCCGGTCGGATTCATATGGGTCATGTTCGCAACTATGCAATAGGTGATGTTGTTGCCCGTTTTAAGCGGATGCAAGGGTTCAATGTTTTACACCCAATGGGTTGGGATGCTTTTGGGATGCCAGCTGAAAATGCTGCGATTGAGCATAAAATCCATCCAGCAAAATGGACTTATGAAAATATTGACAGCATGCGGCAACAGTTGAAAAGAATTGGTCTCTCATACGATTGGCAGCGAGAGTTTGCCACCTGTGATGTCGATTATTATCGCTGGGAGCAACTGGTCTTTCTGCAGATGTTTGAGAAGGGGCTGGCATATAAAAAAGGTTCTTCAGTGAACTGGTGCGAGGATTGTCAGACCGTACTCGCCAATGAGCAGGTTGAAGACGGTTGTTGTTGGCGTTGTCATAACCTGGTGCAGCCGAAAGAACTGGAACAATGGTTTTTTAAAATTACTGATTACGCCGATGAACTTCTGGAATGGACTGATAAATTGCCTGGTTGGCCTGAACGGGTCTTATCAATGCAACGCAACTGGATTGGTAAAAGCTACGGTTGTGAAATTGAGTTTCCAGTTGCTGACACAACTGAAAAGGTCAAGGTTTTTACGACTCGCCCGGATACTTTATTCGGTGCAACTTTTATGAGCCTGGCTCCGGAACACCCTTTAGTGAAATCGTTAGTGACTGCTGAGCAGGAAGAAGAAGTTAATAAGTTCATTGCTGCGGTGGAACATCAGGATAAGGCAGATAGAACCAGCGGTAACCTTGAAAAAATAGGAATTTTTACCGGTTCATATTGTACTAACCCCCTGAATAATGAAAAAATTCCGGTCTTTCTCGCCAACTTTGTATTGATGGGCTATGGCACTGGTGCTGTTATGGCGGTTCCAGCCCATGATCAACGTGATTTTGAATTTGCAAAAAAATACCAGTTGCCAATGAGGGTGGTTATACAACCCGAAGGGGAAAATCTGGTTGCTGATCAACTGACTGAGGCGTTTACCGAACCTGGTTTGTTGACTAATTCCGGTCAATTCAATGGTGTTGATAACGAATCTGCAAAGGAGCAGATTGCCGCTTTCCTGGATGAGCGCGGTGTGGGGCGCAAGACCGTCAATTACCGTTTGCGTGATTGGGGTGTGTCGAGACAGCGCTATTGGGGAACACCGATCCCGATTATCTATTGTGACAGCTGTGGTGCGGTTCCTGTTCCGGAAGAAGACTTGCCCGTAATATTGCCAACTGATGTTGAATTGACCGGCGAAGGGGGATCCCCTCTAGCTCGCCATAAAGATTTTCTTCAGGTTGCCTGCCCAAAATGTGGGAAACCGGCGAAGCGTGAATCGGATACTTTTGATACTTTTGTCGAAAGCTCCTGGTATTTTGCCCGCTATACTTGTCCCGATTATACTGATGGCCCATTAGATAAGCAGGCCGCTAATCACTGGTTGCCGGTGGATCAATATATTGGTGGAATAGAACACGCTGTCATGCATCTGCTCTATGCCCGTTTTTATACCAAAATTTTGCGTGATTTAGGGATGCTGGATGTCGATGAGCCCTTTACCAATTTGCTGACCCAGGGAATGGTCTGCAAGGAGACCCAGCGTTGTCCAGAACATGGTTGGTTGTATCCTGAGCAAGTGGTAGATGGGAAGTGTACTCTTTGTGGTCAGCTGGTTGAGTTGGGTCGCACTGAGAAAATGTCTAAGTCGAAAAAAAATGTCGTCGATCCAAATCAACTGATTGATCAGTACGGTGCCGATACGGCACGGTTATTTTCACTGTTTGCGGCCCCTCCAGAAAAAGATCTGGAGTGGAATGAACAAGGGGTGGAGGGGTGTTTCCGTTTTCTCAATCGGGTCTGGCGAGCAGTTAGTGATAATCTGGAACTGATTAAAAATGCTGCGACTCCTGATACCGTCAGCGGAGACGCTGCAGAATTACGGCGTAAAACTCATCAGACGATCAAAAAAGTGAGTGAGGATGTGGATGGTCGTTTTCACTTTAATACTGCGATTGCTGCCATTATGGAGCTGGTGAATGCGATCTATACATTTAAATCACGGCAGGAGAACCCTGGAGTTTTGCGTGAAGCATTGGAAACGGTTGTCTCTCTGTTGAATCCATTTGTGCCGCATATCTCTGAAGAACTCTGGCAGTTGTTAGGGCATCAGCAAAGTGTTGAAACTTCCGGCTGGCCATGCTGGGATGAGTCTGCCTTGGTTGCAGCAGAAATCACCCTGGTTGTGCAGGTCAACGGTAAAGTCCGGGGTAAAATTAACGTAGCCGTTGCTGCAGATTCACAATCTATCGAAACAGAGGCTTTGTCCGAACCCAATGTTCAACGTTTTATTGCTGGGAAACAGCTGCGCAAAGTTATCGTTGTTCCCGGTCGACTGATCAATATCGTGGTGGGCTGATGAAGTTTTTCAGATGTCTTGTTTTATTGGTATGCTTATCTGGATGTGGTTATCACTTCTCTGGTCACTCAGGTCGTCTGCCTGGAGGAGTTGAAACACTCTATATTCCGCTTTTTGTTAATAAGACAAATGAACCACGACTTGAAACCAGGTTTGCCAGTCAGGTCAGTGAAGTTTTTTCACGGAACAATGAAATCCGTCAGGTTGAAAAACAAAAGGATGCAGATGCTATTCTGCTGGGGACGGTGCGCAATTATAAAAATAAATCCCTTTCATATGATCGTGGTGATGATATTGGCAGCTATTACTCGACAATGGATATCGATGTTGAGTTGCGCCAGGTCGATACTAATCAACTGCTTTGGGAGGGATCTCTCAGGTGGAAAGAGGTGTATCGAGCTTCAAGTGATAAGAATATCCAGGATCTTTCCCGGCAACGCGCATTACAGCAGATAGTTCTCCGTTTATCTGAAGAACTTCTTTCTCGTTTGCTTGATGACTTTTAATTGATGAATGCCGATGAGCTAGATCGCCGCTTACGTGCGCAGCAGATTCCGGAACTTATTTTCCTCTCTGGTCAGGAATCCTACCTTGTCCAACGCGCTGCACGTTCTGTTAGAGACGCGGTCTTACCCAATTGCAAAGATGATTTCAACGATCATCAGTTTTATGGAAAGCAGGTTACCGCAGAGCTGATCCTTGAAGCAGCAATGACTTATCCAGTTTTTGCTGAAAAAAAGCTGGTAACAGTCAAAGATGCACACCTGCTGCCGGCAACCGAGCTGGAAAAATTAATTCCCTATCTGCAAAATCCAGTTCCAGAAACCTGTCTGTTATTTATTGCCGATAAAATTGACAACCGGCGAAAATTTTTTCAACAATTTAAAAAAAGTGGAACTCTTATTGAGTTTAAACCTCTGTCGGTTAGAGAAATCCCCAGCTATATCCGTCAAATTCTAGGGCCGAAGAAAGTGCAGATAAGCAGTGATGGATTGGATCTTTTCTGTCTGATGGTGGATGGGAATCTCCACGAGATCCATGTGGAGCTGGATAAATTATTGACCTATATAGGGACTGCCACGCTGATTGAAACAAAAGATGTCGAGGCTGTTGTATCACGGGGGCGGGTTGAAAGTGTTTTTGAGTTGGGTAAAGC
>JAGLDI010000055.1 GCA_023145655.1 Desulfuromusa sp.
ACAACAAGATTGAAGAACTGAGTACAGTTATGAGTTCCGGTCCTCTATAAAGATCAATTGCTCGACTTGTAAAATTAAAAAGCCCCTGTCGCAAGGCGGGGGCTTTTTTAATGGTTGAAGATTTTTTAAAATAGAGGCATTCAACTCACTCAAGTCCGCGATGTCGTTTTTTCGCTGTTGCTTCTTGATGGCGACCTCAGAATTGTGGCCACCCGCTATTTATTTACCACCTCCATCTTGCTCAGTTTATTACCAAGGACTGCCGCTAAAATAACCAGCGCCGACGAAATAAAAATCATGATGATTCCAAGGGCAGATAATGGTCCCCACATGCCGTCTTCAGCAAAGTGGAGAATCTGCACCGCCAGGACTTCGGTTCCTGGTCGGGAGAGGACAACTGAAAGGGTGAGTTCGCGGAGGAACATACTGGCCATCAAGATCCAGCCGGAAACGATACCGGGGATCAATAAGGGGATGACAATCCGGCGCATGGTATAAAAAGGACCGGCTCCGCAGACCCGGGACGATTCTTCCAGATTGCTGTGGATCTGGACGAAAGCGCTGGAAATCGGCCTTATCCCATAGGGAAGATAGGTGGCAATGTAGCCAATCAGCAGGGCGGTGAGGGTGCCATAGATGGGGGTACGGACGAAAAACCACATGAAACCAACACCGATAACAATCCCGGGGAAGGAAAAAGAGAGAAAGCTGAGGGATTCAAGAATCCCCGATGCCGTTGAGCGGACCTTGACGATCACATAGGAGACAAAGATCGACAGAGTCGTCCCGATGGTTGCTCCGACGACTCCGAGGAACAGACTGTTTTTCAGTGAGAGCAGCGAAATGGGATCTTTGAGAACATCAATCCAGTTCTTCCATGACATCATCGAAAAAGCTTTGGCACTGGGGACCATAGAATAGGGGAGCATCGAGGTATAAAAGAGAACCAGCACCGGCAGAAGGATCAGGACAAAGGAGAGAATTCCGACAATGACAAACAGGGGATACTTGCCGTTTTTCAATTTAATCAAAGTAGGTTTGAACCCCCGACTGGAAATAGTGACGAACTTGCCACTTTCGGAGGTCAGATAGCGATAGACGTAGATCAACGTGATAGAGGCAGCTAATGCACTCATCCCGATTGCTGCCGCCTTGCCGAAATCAGCGGCGAAACCGGTCGCAATGTTACGATAAATATGGGTTGACAGAACATAAATACGACCCGGCATCCCGATCACCGATGGAACGGCAAAAGAGGCAAGGCTTCTGACAATAACCAGGATGGCCGAGGCCAGGATCGCTGGGCGTAGTACTGGCAGGGTCACTCTCATCAAGGTCCGCAGGTTGGAGGCTCCACACACTTTGGATGATTCTTCCAGCGAGACATCAAAGGCGCTCATGGCCGGTGCGATGATCAGATAGGCTATTGGCAGATCCAGCAACCCTTCTACCATAATCATCCCCGGCAAAGTATAGATATCAAACAGTGCCTCCTTGAGTCCAAATAGATCCATAATGAGACGGTTCAGGGTGCCGTTACTTGGATTCAGCAATAACACCCAACTGACCGAAAACAAAATGTGGGGAATCATCATCGGGACAATAGCAATAACCTTGAAAATAAATTTAAACGGCAGGTCGGTTCTGGTGTTGACATAAGCCAGAAACAGCGCCAAAAGGGTGGCAACCAGCGCTGATCCGATGGTGAAAATAGCTGTATTCCAGAGGATAGCGGCAAAATCTGGATCGGTGTAGGCTTCGACATATTTGATGGTTGTGAACTGGCCGAACGAGACAAAATCTTTTGAGAAACTGCCCAACAGCAGCATGATCACCGGGCAAAGGGTTAGAAAACCAACGATGACAATCAGGGTTGTGGTCAGAGTCGGTTTTTTAAACATAATAATCACCCATGGCGCACAATTAGATGGCTAAGTAAAAAATTCGTCCTACAACAACGTAGTAGTTTTTCAGGGGTGAAGGTCTACATGGTGTAGATCGAGATCCTGAAAAACTGTTGTAACACCGTAGGTCGGACTTTTTTGCGACGCCATCACTATGCCGAAAGGAGGAAGCAATGATCAGAATCAAAGGAGATGGAGATATTATC
>JAGLDI010000056.1 GCA_023145655.1 Desulfuromusa sp.
AGAACAAACTTGGGAATTGGGTTTTGATTTAGATTTCTCTGCTTCTCTCCGCCTCTGCGTTGAAGTTTTTTATTTTAAGGATAAAGCCTCGCTAGAAATTCAGCACTGCAGGCGGGTTTTTCTTCCCCATCAATATCAATTGTAATCAGATAGCAGATCTGTACCCCATTTTTGACCTCTTCGGCGGATTGAATAGTTGTTCTGGCCCGAATTTTGGCCCCAGCCTTGACCGGAGCCGGAAACCGTACCCGGTTCAGACCATAATTGACCCGGTATTGCATTCCCGGGTAGTTTTTCTGGAAAAAATCAGGGTGATTGCTTTCGGTCAGATAGGGGAGGAGCGATAGGGTCAGATAGCCGTGGGCAACAGTTGCTCTGTAGGGAGATTCTTTTTTTGCCCGTTCTGGATCAATATGGATCCATTGTTGATCCCCTGTCACTTCAGCAAATTTATTAATCCGTTGTTGGTCAATTTCTAACCAAGGCCCGACATGCGTTTCCCGGCTAATCTGTGGTTGCAAATACTTGAGAAATTTTTCTATCTGTTGTGCCTGATCCATGCTCAGAGTTCCTTCAAATATTCAAGAACCTGCTGGGGGTGATCTGCTGCTTTTCTTACTTTTGGCCAGTGCTTCAGTACCGTGCCATCGGTGTCAATCAGAACGGTTGAGCGGATACAACCCATGGTCACTTTGCCATAGTTTTTCTTTTCTCCCCAGGCACCGTAGTCCTGCAACATAATCTTATCCGGATCGGAGAGGAGGGTGAATGGCAGGTTGAATTTGCTGATAAATTTATCGTGTGACGCCAGACTGTCTTTGCTGACTCCGAGCAGGTTGATATCCAGCGCTTGTAGCTCACTGAACATTTCACCGAAAGCGCATGACTCTTTGGTGCAGCCAGAGGTGTTATCTTTAGGGTAAAAATAGATGATCAACTTTTTACCGGCATAGTCCTGTAATGTATGTTCTCTGTTGTCACTTCCGGTCAGAGTAAAGTCTGGAGCGGCTTGCCCCTGATTAATCGCCATCTTTTTTCCTCCCTCGGTTACGCAGATGTTTCAAGCAGCTTGTTGAGTTTTTTAAGTTTCTTTTGCACCGATTCTTCAACCGCTTCAGTTCCAAACATCCAGGTTAACTGTCCCAGCATCAGGGTGACATCAGCGAGCTCATCGATAACGGTTTGCTGGTCAACTTTACCTCGCCGAAAATGTTTCAGTGCTGTAATCAGTTCGGCACATTCTTCAACCATTTGGTCGTATTGGGCATCTTCTCCCCATTTGTTCAGAGTTGCCTGATAGAGTTGTTTCATTTGTCTAGATAGCCTTTGTTATTTGGAAAAAATCAAGAACGTAGATAAAAAGGCTGCTAGTTCAGCAGCCTTATCAAAATAAGTACGGAGAAAATCAGGCAGTTTCTGGTTGCTCTTTTTGGAGAAAAATTGCCAGTTTTTCTTCAACCAGAGTCAGATGCTTCTGCATCCAGTCTCGAGCCCGTTCGGGGTCGCCGGCTTCAATGGCTTCAAGTATTTCACGATGATGATTGAGCAGCAGTTCGATGTAGCCTTCTTTGCTGTAAAACTCGCCCAATGCGACCATAATAGTGGTCTGAAACAACTTTTGAACAGTGTTAAGAATGTGTACCTGGAGAGTATTGTGGCTTGCGGCGGTGATAGCTAAATGGAACTGAAAATCGATCTCTGGATCCCAGCCCCCTTTTTGAGCCTGTTCTTCCATGATTTTGTAAAGTTCTCGCAGCCGATCAAGTTCTGGTTTTTGAGCACGCTTGGCAGCTAAATACGCAGACCAGGTTTCCAGTCCCAAACGGACTTCTGCCAGAGCATGCAGCATCCGTGGATCACGCCGTTCAACCATA
Organism: Desulfuromusa sp.; assembly: GCA_023145655.1. Classification (GTDB taxonomy): domain Bacteria; phylum Desulfobacterota; class Desulfuromonadia; order Desulfuromonadales; family Geopsychrobacteraceae; genus Desulfuromusa. The sequence goes on from JAGLDI010000056.1 coordinate 1,875, forward strand.
TTTGCCAGTGGGTCAGCCATGGTGACATCTGCCAGTGAGCGGACAAAAGTGCCGCCACCCTGCCGTGACTCAAGAAACCCCATTGCCTCTAGAACCATAATCGCCTCTCTGACTGAAGGACGACTCACCCCTAAAAAAGTTGCCAGTTCACGTTCTGATGGAATCCGCTGGCCGGGACCAAGGTCGCCTCGAGAAATCAGCTCTTTGATCTGGTTAACAATCTCCTCAGAGAGTTTTTTGGGTCGGATTGGTTTAAATACTGTGGTCATATGAGTTCTCCATTGTCTGTGGTAAGACCTTTTACCATGACAATAGGTTTAAGACAAGAAAAGGGGGTGAGATTTCCTGAGACGGGGGTTGAAACTTTTTCAAAGTTAAAAATAAATCTGAAAACAGAAATTAACCATGGCGGTCAGACCAGTTGCTTACTCCTTTGCTTTGTGGGTACGCCGAAAACGTTTAAACCAATTTTGAAATTCTTTCTCTTCGCTCTCCATTTCAAATGCATTAATCAGTCCCCGGGCAATAGATACTGCAACGGCACGATTACGCAGATTGAACGACTCACCAAATTTTTCACTTTGAAACTGTTCCTGATCGATAGCAAGCTTGTTGTAGAGGGAATTGAGCCGACTTTGTATCCCACGGCGTGACAGATAGCGACGTTGGGCGATTAAATTATCAGTCAACCCGAGCGAAATATCGAGGAGTGCTTCATATTCAATATCCGACAGTGCAGTTAGGCTGTGTCCCGCCCGTCCCTGAACTTTTCGGACTTCGGGGGCAATCCAGCACTGTTCATCGAGGAGGACGGTACGGATTGCAGAGGCAATTCGTTCTCTGGGGCTCGATTTTAGAATATAACCATAAACAGTTTCCGGCGGGACAATTTTAACCAGAGCCCGGACATACATTTCATCCTTGAATTGGCTCCAGAATACAATTCGCGCCTGTGGTTTCTGCTCCCAGAGCTTCTGGGCAAAATCAATCCCATTCATTTCGGGCATCTGAATATCGCTGATAATCAGAGGGTTGCTATGGGATAAGCCTATTTCTAATGCGCTGCTGCCGTTGGGAGCCCGGGTCACATTGACCGGTTCTTCCCACTCAGTCAGTAATTGTTTGAGAAACTCAAAATCTTTTGGATTGTCTTCGGCAATAAGAATATCCAGGGGTTGCATGGTATCTCCTCAAGTGAATTCAACTGATTTTAATGATATTTTTTAACGCCCGGTTACGTATGCAGGGTCAGTTCAAAGCGGGTCCCACTGGAAAACCGTGATGATTTCCAACTGACTTCTGCAGTGATAGCTTTTGCCCGCTCACGAATATTATTCAATCCACGGCCACTGTCACGGCTGTCTCTATCCGGGATCCCTTTTCCATTATCTTCTACCGACAAAATAAATGTTTCTTCGCGTACTTCAAGATTGACTTCATAACGGCTTGCCATGGCATGTTTGATGACATTTTGTATTGCCTCAATTGCAATCCGATAGAGAGCTAATTGCTTCAACTGATCAAGGTTCAAATGACTTACTTGCGGGTCGATATACAGATGATATTCGGGCAGATTGTCGGAGCAGCAATCTTGTTCCAAGTGGGCTTCTATGGCAGCTCCGAGACCGAGAATGTCGAGAGTTTGCGGATGCAGATTATTCATAATGTCACGCAGGTTGGCAATGGCCCGTTCCAACTCTGCCTCTAATTTTTCAGTTTTTGCCAGTACGGTCTTGTCTGCTGTTTCTGTCGATAAACTCTGTAGCCCGCGTAAAATTGTAGAAAGATCAGACAGCGTTTGATCATGCAGATCCATGGCAATTCGGCGTCGTTCTTCTTCAGCGCCCTCAAGTAGTTTTTCTGTCCCAACCACCCGAATCAACCGTTTGGTCATGCGATTGATTGATATTGCCAGGGTATCCAGTTCGTCACGGATATGATCCGGTGCCGGAGGTAATTCTAGCTTGCCATCGGCGATACGGACAGCATTACGGGAAAGAGACTGAACCCGGTTGAGAATCCGGCGGCTGAAATAGCCGGCAATCAACAACCCAGACACGATAGCCAGAATCAGAACCGACATAGAGACAATTGCGGTTCGTTCGACCAGTTGAGTGATATCTTGCTCGTGATCCAGACGCAATCTGTTGCTGTTGATCTGGTTGATATTGGAAATAGCTGAAAGTTCTGTTCTAAAACGGGCAAAAGACTCAGCGGTCTCTTCTATCCGGGGGCTATCTGCAGGGTTGAGTTCTTCTGCCAGAGCCAACAGATGAGATATCTGTCCAGAGTTTTTAAGCACCCCAAATGGTTTTAATCGCCCGATTGCATCAAATAGACGTTCGTAGAGATCAGATACCAGGGCCATATCTTCAGGCGATGCCATGCCGGTGTGCTGCATACTTCGAAGGAGGAGATGCAAGCGCCTGGCAGCCATGTCTGCTTCTGCCAGGGCAACAAAAGTTGTGCCGATAGCTTTAGCTTCCCGGCGCTTGGCAGATAAATCCCAGTAGGTATATTGCATAAAGGCAAGCAGCAGAATCAGCAAAACTAAAATCGTTGCTGGTGCAAGAAGGACTTGTTGTTTAACGGTTATTCGCATTTGTTTAATCTAGCATGTTCGGTTTTGTCTTGCACTGTGCAGATGCGCACCTGATAGGTTTTTATAATGATGTGGAAGGTTTGATAAAAAAAGCCCCAAAGACCTGGAGGGGGGGTAGGTCTTCGGGGCATGAGACCTTCAAGAAAGTCTCAACTAAAATTTACATGATTTTGCCAGAAAAGTGAACCCCTAAACGCTAAATTTTGAAAATTGATTTTAAGCGATATAAAAACAAACCTTATTTTTCCTGCAGTAAGGGGAGAGTCACTGTGAATTTACTTCCTTGGCCGATGCTTGAACTTACAGTGATCGACCCTGTATGTGCATTGACGATCCATTTAACAATAGCCAATCCCAGACCTGAACCACCATCATTTCTGTTTCTGGTTTTATCGACCCGATAGAAACGGTCAAAAATAATATCCAGATGCTCACTGTCAATGCCGATACCGGTATCGCTGATGGTAATAGCAACATCATTATCATTTAAAATAAGTTCGACAGTAACTGAGCCCCCTTCCGGCGTGTATTTTATCGCATTCGTCAATAAATTAAGAAAAACCTGTCGTAGTCGAAAATTGTCAGCATTCAGGATAATTTGTTCATCAGGGCAATGTAGATCGACTTTTATATTCTTAGACATTGCCAGTAATTGCCCCTGGTGGTGAAGTTCAATGATAAATTCCACCAGGGAGAGAGGTTCCATCTTTAACGGAATTTCACCCATATCACTTTTAGACAGGAGCAAAAGATCTTCAATCAGATAGCTCATGCGACTGATCTCTTCAAGATTTGATTCCAGAACGTTTATGAGCTCCTTTTTATCTCTGTCATTTCTTAGCGCAAGTTCAGTTTCTCCACGGAGAATGGTCAGGGGGGTCCGCAACTCGTGGGTGACATCAGCTGAAAATTGTCGGGCGCGGCTGAGGTTGTCAGCGCGGCGGGTCATCAAGCTGTTATAGCTGTGAGCAAGTTTTTTAATCTCAAGCTCAGTGCCCTCTGTCACTTCGAATATTGGCGGTGAAAGTTCAGAGTTGGTCTGATCCATTAATTGAGTTAAGCGTTGGATTTCCACGAGTTGTTTTTTCCTGACCTTGCGTTGTGAAATCACCCAAGCAGCAAGGATAAAAAGTCCCAATAAAAAGATAATCAACATGTGGTTCCATGATGGTTTGGTCGGTGAAAAAAATTACCTCCCCGACGCAGAACTAATTTGAGAAAATACCGGTTCCAGTAGGGGAGGCGTTTATTCAGATGGGAACTACGTTGCAATTAATCGGACTCCTTCAATACATATCCGACACCCCGAACAGTGTGAATTAGTTTCTTATCAAAGTTACGATCGATTTTCTTGCGTAGATAATTGACGTAGACGTCAATTATATTGGTGAATGAGTCGAAAGTATAATCCCAAACATGTTCAGCAATCATTGTTCTGGTGAGAACCTGATTTGGACTGCGCATGAAATATTCCAGTAATGTATATTCTTTTGATGTCAGGTCAATTTGCTGATTATCGCGCCAGACTTTGTGCCCCACTGGATCCAGGCGCAAGTCGGCAAAGTAGAGTTCTGCACCACGGTCTTGAGAGCCACGGCGGATCAGCGCTCTTACCCGGGCAATCAATTCAGCAAATGCAAATGGTTTGGTCAGATAGTCATCGCTACCAATATCAAGACCAGAAACGATATCTTCAACAGTATCCTTTGCGGTCAGGCACAAAATTGGTGTTGAAACATTATTTTCACGAAGTTCTTTAATTGCACTGAGTCCATCTTTTTTTGGCAACATCACATCCATGAGGATCAGGTCGTAAGTTGCATTTTCTGCCATCTGCACGCCATCTTCCCCATCATAGGCGACATCAACAATAAACTCCTCTTCTTCCAAGCCTCGTTTAATAAAGCTTGCGACTTTTTTTTCGTCTTCAACAACCAAAATGCGCATTGTTAATCTCCTTTGTTCTTTTATTGTCAGAGGTGTATTTTTCTGACACTTTTAATGGGAAAACAATTGTTAAGTTCGTCGATCTTGATTTAAAACTATGTGCGAGCTACTAATTCTGAATGAAAAAAATACACTAGAGCACACTTTTACTAGCACTAGCTCATGAGAATTTAAACAACTTTAACAGAGACCGTTAGAGTGTGCAAGGGTAATAATAATTTTTCTTTAATTATTTTTTATGGAGAATTGTTTTTACCTGATTTTCTACGCTATTTCGGACTGATAGTCTTGCATTCCACCCCTCAATAAACATTATCCTGCTAATGAATAAGGATTTTTTAGATTCTTTGTTGTCAAAAGTGATAGAATCTGTTAATTAACAACCATGAAAGATGAGTGGATTGCCATCGAAGTCAAAATTAAGGGTGAACTTGTTGATCTTGTCAGTGCCATTTTAGCTGAACATGGTTGTTCTGGAACAGTTATTGAGGAACGCAAACTTGATACTTTTGTTGTTCCTGACGATGATTTGGATCCTTTAGCTGACTATGTTTTAAAAACCTACTTTAATGCTGTACCCGAACCTCAGGCGTTGGTTGCAGAGTTAGAAGTTGTTTTTCGCACAATCCCGATCCTTGAAAATCAAACTTTCAGTATTCAGGCAGGGCCGGTCGTTGATATGGCGAATTGGTCTGAAGATTGGAAGCAAAATTTTTTAACTTTTCATGTTGGTGATCGTCTGGTTGTCCGACCAAGCTGGGAAGTTTACAATCCGCAGTCGGGTGAGGTTGTTATCGAAATTGACCCGGGCATGGCCTTCGGGACTGGAACTCATGAGACCACACAGCTTTGTTTGGAAGTGATTGCCGAGCTGCTGAATTGTCCTGACCCCCCATTGAGTATGCTCGATGTTGGAACCGGATCAGGAATTTTGGCATTGGGAGCAGCAGCACTTGGATGTCGGGACATTGTCGCAAATGATATTGACCCAGTTGCCTGTTGTGTTGCTCGTGAAAATATTAAAAAAAATCACTACGACGGGCAGATAGAAATTAGTGAGTATCCTTTAGAGGAGCTTCCCGGACAATTTGATTTGATCGTTGCGAATATTCTGGCAGAAGAAAATGTTCGACTTAGACACGCTTTCTTTGAACATCTGTCTCCGGGCGGGTGGCTGGTGTTGTCTGGAATTTTACAGGAAAAAGAGAAGCTGGTTCGTGATAGTTTTTCTGATTTATCTCTAGAGCCTTTTCCAAGTCGTTATCGGGATGAGTGGGTCTGTTTGTTATTGCGGCGGTAAATTTAATGCGTTGTTTCTATTTTCCAGAACCAAAATTAAGTAGTGGTACGGTTGTTTGTTTGCCGACGGAGTTAAAAAAACACCTGCAAACCGTTTTGCGTTTACAACCGGGAGATAAAATTCAACTATTTAATGGGGTCGGTCAGCTTGCTACAGCGATTCTGAAAGTGAAGTTTGAGGTTGAGCTTTTAGATGTCATCAACTATCCACCACCGGCTTGTTCTCTGACATTAATTCAGGGATTGCCAAAGGGTGACAAGCTGGAGTTGATCCTGCAAAAGGGAACCGAGCTTGGAGTCAGTCAGTTTTATCTGGCTGCGATGGAGCGGAGTGTTGGACTTTTAAAGTCTGATCGAAGACAGAAGCGGTTGGAGCGGTGGCAAAAAATTATCCAGGAAGCTGCCAGACAGAGCAGGCAGTATCACTTGCCGCAATTAGTCGTAGACACTTCACTGCCCGATGTTTTGTCAACAGTTAAAGCTGATCTGAAACTGTTGCTCTGGGAAGAGAGCACAATACCTCTTCAAGATGTTTTACCTCAACAACCACTGCGGCAGGTTGCCGTGTTGGTTGGTCCTGAGGGAGGGGTCAGTCAACAGGAGGCGGAACAAGCCATCGCTCAAGGATTTCAGGCTGTGCGTCTTGGCCCCAGAATTTTACGTACCGAAACAGCAGGGCTTGCGATAATGACGATTTTGCAATATCTTTACGGGGATTTGGCTTCAGCTCAGCCTGGTTGAATAAATCATGTAAAAAAGAAAGGAAGAATCATGAGATGTCCCAAGTGCGGCTACAATAGTTTTGACCATCTTGATAGCTGCAAAAAATGTGGCAAAGATTTGGTTGAATTTAAGCAGAGCTTTGGAATCAGGAGTGTTTTATTCCCTGGCCAAGAGGTCTCGGATGGTGTCGTCGGGGAGGCAGAATTTGACGATACCGCTGCGGATGTTGCCGTGTCAGCTGCTACTGGAGCAGCTGTAACAGCGGCCGCTTCAGATGGTGGGTCACCACCCACTGGCGCCGATGGGGATGACTTCGGTTTTGATTTTATGGGCGACAGTGCCGATGATGATGATCTCTCTTTTGATGAGTTGTTTGAAGAGGCTCCTGAAGATGAGGATATCGAAGAAACAATTGAGGGACCAAAAGGGGCAAAAGTCGCGGACGACGTCAGCTCTGATGATGTCTTTTCTTTTGATCTGCCAGAGGATGAAGCTGATCTGGAGGGTGATTTTGGTTTTGATCCGGAGGATGAAGAACCTGAAAGTCCAGCCGGTGAACCTGAGGATTCAGGGTCTGAGGAGGACCCCCAACGCCCTTTTGACTTACCGGAGTCTTCGCAGTTTGCGGGGGCTCCGGAAGATCGTCTAAATATTTTAAAAGAACAACCCTCTCCAGTTGTTACCGCTGGAGAATCGGTTAATTTGCCTTTGGGAGATGCTGGGCTGACTCCAGAGGAATTGCCCGAAAGTTATGTTTTTGAGCTGGATGAGACTCCTGCTCCTCCCCCAGCTCCGGTTGAATCCCCAGCTCCGGTTTTTGCCACGAGTGATTCGGTTGCCGAAGTGACGGCACCTTCCTCTGTAACAGTTACCAGTGTTGTCACCCAAGTTGTTCAGGATGATCTTCCTGACGATGTTGTTACTGGTATTGTGGTTCCTCCCCCACCATTATTGTCCTGTGTTAATGCCTTTATCTGTGATTTGATTTTGTTGGTATTTGTCGGAATAAGTTTTGTGCTTGCTGCAGAGGCGGCTATGGCAACCGGGGGGGCTGGATTTCTTCCATCCCTGGAGACTTTAATTAACCTTTCTATCCCTTATTTTCTGGTCCTGTTTTTTCTTGCTTTTGGTTATTTCACCCTGTTTCACTTTTTAGTCGGACAAACTCCGGGGAAAATGTTGATGGGGTTGCGGGTTGAGACCACTGAAGGGGAAGCGCTGGCTTTTGCCCAGGCATTTTTGCGTAGTGTCGGTGGCTTATTCCAATTGTTGCCGGTTGGGTTGGGTTATTTAGTGGTTTTGTCCAACTCTGAACGGCGTGGTTGGAATGACCGGTTGGCGGGAACGCGGGTCGTCAATTTACGGAATCTCTCCGGAGAAAATTAAACAGTTCTACCGTGGTCAAGCTCCCATGCGTAGTTGGGTGAAAACCTGAAGATTTTGACATTTAAAGTACTCATTATTTTTCAATTCCCAGCTGATTGTTGAGGTAACAGTTGGACCATAATTGTGGCCGGGATAGATTATGGTGTCTTTCGGTAGTTTTTTTAGCCGCTGGAGGCTTTTATAGAGAGCTGTCACATCACTGCCGGGTAAGTCGGCTCGTCCACAGCGGCTGACAAACAGGGTATCACCAGTGATGATTTGATTTCCGGTTTTAAAAACGACAGACCCTGGAGTGTGCCCCGGGGTGTGCATCGCTTCAACACTCCCATTTCCCAACTCAAGTTTTGTCCCTTCTGTCAGTGAAATGTCTGGATTCGGCAGATCGGCCGAATGTGCTGCCAGCTTGGCATTGGTCTGTTTAAGAATAATGTCATTCCCCGCAATGTGGTCCTGATGACCATGGGTATTAAGGAGTAATTTCAATGTTAGGCCGAGGATTGTCGCTTTATTCAGTAGCAATTCTGGTCGCATTGATGGGTCAACAGCGGCCGCACAGAGAGTTTCCGGACAATAAATAAGGTAAGAGAAGTTATCCATTTCACTGGCATCGATTTGAATGATCTGTAGCATGGGTTCCCCTAGCGTAGTATATATGGGGTTGAAAGTTTATTCTCGAAAAAGTATATGACAAATGTCTCTCAGGAGTGAAGAATGAAGTTTACTAAAATGCATGGGGCAGGAAATGACTATGTCTATATCGATGGTTTTGATGAAAAAATAGATAATCCGGTTAAACTAGCTCAACAGGTCAGTCAGCGCCACTTTGGTATCGGTGCGGATGGCTTGATTCTGATCCTGCCGTCAGAGGTTGCCGATGTTCGGATGAGGATGTTCAATATCGATGGCAGTGAGGGGGCAATGTGTGGAAATGGAATTCGCTGTGTCGCTAAATATGCCTACGATCATGGTCTGGTTGACCGTCTGGAAATGACCGTGGAAACGGGTGCCGGTATTCTATCGTTGGTGATGTTTGTTGGTCCTTCCGGTTTAGTGAGCCAGGTTCAGGTAAATATGGGTGTGCCCCGGTTGACTCGGAGGGAGATCCCTATGTCTGGTCGGGGCACTGAACCGGCGGTTGCGATTCCGCTAGGGATTGATCATCAACAGTTTGAAATAACCTGTGTCTCGATGGGAAATCCCCATGCAGTTGTCTTTGTTGCTGACGTTGAGCAGTTTCCGGTGACTGAAATTGGTCCACAGATTGAAAATCATCCCTGGTTTTCTGATCGTGTTAATGTCGAATTTGTGCAGATTGTCAATTCTGCAGAGGTGATCCAGCGAACTTGGGAAAGAGGTTCTGGTGAAACATTTGCTTGTGGTACCGGTGCTTCAGCAGTGACCGTTGCCGGAGTGTTAACCGGGCGGACGGAACGAAAAATTGTTAACCACCTCCGTGGTGGAGATTTAGAACTGGAATGGTTGGAATCGGGCGAGGTGATGATGACTGGTCCTGCGGTGGAGGTGTTCCATGGTGATTTTGAGCCAAAATAGAGGAATCTCAAAATGAAAGCGGTCCTTTTTGATCTGGATAATACCCTTTACCCGGTTGAATGTGATCTGTTCTCCTTGATTGATGTCCGTATCAATCGTTATATGGAGGAGGTTGTTGCTATTGATCCAACCGATGTGGATGGTTTGCGTCGTCGCTATTGGCATGACTATGGTGCAACCTTGCAGGGGTTGGTTCGCCATCATGCGATTGATCCAGAAGATTATCTTGATTATGTCCATGCTGTTGATGTTGCCAGCCGTCTTTCTCATGACCCTGAGCTGCGGCACACCTTGAAAACTCTTGGACTACCAAGCTATGTTTTTACCAACGGATCACGTTGCCATGTCGATCGGGTGGTAACTGCCCTCGGTCTGGATGGTATATTTATCGATGTTTTTGATATACGGATCGCCGATTATCAACCAAAGCCCAATCCTGATCCTTATCGACAAGTTCTGCAAAAATTGGCACTTCCTGGAGATCAGTGTATTATGGTGGAGGATCAGTTACAGAATCTGCAAACCGCCAAACAATTTGGGATGAAAACGGTTCTCGTTGGGGTGGAACAGTCGGTCACGCAGAAAGATGGTTATCTCGATGCACAATTGGTCCGTTCGGCAGATATTGGAGAGTTACTCGATCAATGGTTGGGGATAGACTGAAATGCGGGCGGTTGTTCAACGGGTGAGTCGTGCTGGAGTTACGGTTAATGGTGTGCAGATTGCTGCTATCGGCACAGGGTTGCTGGTTCTGTTGGGTGTTGAAGTTGGAGATGACGAAAAGTCAGCAGAATATCTGGCAAAAAAGATCGCAGAACTGAGAATTTTCGAGGATGATGCGGAGAAAATGAATCTTTCGGTCCTTGATTGTGGGGGTGAAGTGCTGGTTGTTTCACAATTTACTTTGTTGGCTGATTGCCGAAAAGGGCGACGACCGGGGTTCTCTGCCGCGGCTGCGGCGGAACTGGCCGAGCAACTTTGTGAATATTTTGTCAATCAGTTGAAACCATATGGGCTTAAGGTGTCCACCGGTCAGTTCAGGACGGACATGGCAGTCGATTTGATCAATGACGGACCAGTCACTATCCTGCTTGACAGCCGGAAAAACTTTTGACCAAGGCCTTGTTGGTTGTAGTAACCCAGGAGTGTAGCAGGCTGCTAACTGTTGCAGATTGACTAATCCCGGGTTAAGGTGGATTTATGCGAAGGATTTTATCTCTACTGCTGGTGATAGCTTTTTCAAATGTGACGGCACAAGCAATGACCTACTCTTGTCGTGACAAGCAAGGGCAATTGTACATGACCGACAACTTGCAATCACTTCCCCCTGAATGTCTTGGCCGAACAAATACGATTCAGGGAGATGCTTCTGATAGTCTGAGTTTCGTCCCCGGACAAACACACGCACCGGGATCGGGAGAGAACTTTCAAAAAGCTGTCAGTAATGCCACGCGTGAACAGGATGAGCGAAAAAAGTGGCTTGATAATTTATTGCCGCGAGTTGAAAACGTCGTAATGAAATATCAACAGGCGGTGAAACAAATATATGCTACAACCCGCAGCGGAAAACTCCGTTATCGGGAGCTTATAAGTGAGGCAAAAAAACAGAAACAACAAGCTCTTGCAGAAAAGCAGCAAATATTAGCTGAAATTTCCGGACAAAAAATTTCACGTAAAGATAGAGGGAAGATTACTTCTATGCTGGATGAGGTCAAGGATTGAGAACCAAACAGGCTCCGTTGGGAGCCTGTTTG
>JAGLDI010000057.1 GCA_023145655.1 Desulfuromusa sp.
TTGTAAGGATTACAGTGCTTTTTGCAGTAAAGCTTCTACCTGCTTTTTCGGTACAGCTCCAACCAGTTGATCAACAATTTCTCCATCCTTGAACAGAATCATGGTTGGAATACCACGCACACCATATTGACCGGGGGTTGCGGGATTTTCGTCGACGTTAACCTTGCCAACCTTGATTCGTCCCTCATATTCATCAGCAAGTTGATCCAGTACCGGTGCAATTGCTTTGCAGGGGGCACACCAGGTTGCCCAGAAATCGACAACAACCGGGATATCAGATTTCAGAACATCAGCATCAAATTGTGCATCGGTGAATTCAAAAACTTTGTCACTAGCCATCAGTTTCTCCTTTTTCCTATTTTGAGTAAAATTTGTAATAAAGATATGTTTAGAAAATACCAGTTTCCAAATATATAGAAAATTTTGGGAAAATCAAGTTGTAATCGGTTTATCTCCCACTTGCTTGACAGTGGTGATGTGGCTTCATATCATGTCCGGGTTGCGGGAGTGAGGGATTTACCATTCCAGTTTTTTAATGGAGATAGAAATGGATCAGCGAATATCTACAACCTGTCGCCAGGCGGTTGAATTGTGCGAAAAATTTTGTCGGGAACAGAATAATCAGTTGATCCTGCTGGCTAATCAGCTTGGTTCCCTGTTTACCGAAGGGGGACATCTGTTAGTTGCCGGCAATGGTCCTCTGCAACCGGTTGCACAGCAATTGGCTAGTCAATTCTCTTTCAGGCTTGGTTTTGACCGTCCGGTTCTTCCGGCAATATGCCTTGGTAGCGACCCGGTTTTGAACGGTCAGATGGCAGCCGCAGGGCAGTTTGAGCAACGTTTAGTGCGTCATTATCGGGCGTTAAATACCCAACAATCTCTTCTTTTGCTTCTCAATGATGGATCAACGGCAGCATCACTTATGAGCTTACGTGATGAAGTGATAGAGAATGAACAGGCGGTTGTCTTGATCTCAGGTGATTGTCAGAATGATCCGTTACGCAGTGCCGATGTTGGTATTTGTCTTGATCTGGCGACAAAAGTTGCTCCGCGACAGATTGAGCTTGCCCAGTTTGTTGGTCACCTGTTATGTGAACTGGTCGAAGCCGAGTTGTTTGGCCGTTAAAGTATTAAAGTCATGAAACCAGTTGACTGATTTTGTTCTGAAAAATACAATCAGACGGTTGAGTTGTCTTCATATGATGTGATTGGTTAACAACCAGAAGGGATATTGCGGGAACCATGACTCTGCTATCCGGTATCACCACTCTGATTTATCTTATTGCGAGTATCTTTTATCTGGTCTCGATGATTGGTAAACGGCCACAAGCTGGCGGTATCGGTCGTTGGTTTTTACTGGGTGGAATTATCCTGCATGCGACCTGTTTCGGGGTCCGTCATTCGGTGACGGGGGGAACACCAGTGACCAGTTTGCATGAATCGCTGGCTTTTTTTGCCTGGTGTCTGATTCTGCTGTTTTTGTTGCTGGATCTTCGCTTTCATCTCTCAGTGATGGGAGCATTTGCTGCACCATCAGCGTTTTTATTGATGATTGCCAGTGTTCTCAGCCCGGATATTGTGGTGCAGATTGATCCAGTTTTAAAGAGCTGGCTGTTTCCTGTTCATATCATTTTTGCTTTTCTGGGAAATGCTGCCTTTGCTCTTTCTTTTGGCGCTGGCGTCATGTATCTGCTGCAGAACCGGATGTTGAAAAGTAAACGGTTTACCGGGATCTATCAGCTATTACCTTCTTTAGATACTCTGGACAAGGTTAATTATACTTGCTTGAGTGTCGGTTTTCCCCTGATGACATTGGGAATTATCAGTGGTGCTTTCTGGGCGAATACCGTCTGGGGCTCCTATTGGAGCTGGGATCCTAAAGAAACTTGGGCTTTGCTGACCTGGCTCCTCTATGCAGCGCTGCTTCACGGTCGTCTGTCGGTGGGTTGGCGTGGCCGGCGTGCGGCAATTTTTTCAATTATCGCCTTTATTTTCCTCTTGTTTACCTTCCTTGGGGTCAACTTACTACTCGGTGGTTACCATACCTT
>JAGLDI010000058.1 GCA_023145655.1 Desulfuromusa sp.
CCCGAACTCCTTGCCCTTCGGGTACCCTCCATTCCACTGCACTTTGCAGCGAAGAAAAAAACTCGCCTTTGGCTCAAACATTTTTCTTCGAATTCCTGCAAAGTTCCGTTACTTTCCGGCTGCGTCACACGGGGGCTGTCCCAGGCTTTTGCGACGCGAATCACTGTGGCTTCATAGTCCGTAAATATCCGGGACAGCCCCGAATTTACTACAGCCCCTCCATTTGCAGGGAAATCTCCTTGAGTAACGGTCGGTTGATTTCATTATCCGGGGTTTTGGGTAAAAATTTGGTCAGGCGGATCGCATCGGGAAGGGCCAGCTCGCCACTTTCCTCAATAATATGTTCCTTGATTGCCTGTAACGATTCGGTATTGTAGCTTTCATCTTTATAGGAATGGAGAACACAGAAAGCCAGCAGCATATAGCCATAGGTCGGATGGTCAATAAAGACCACAGCACACTCCTTGACCCGTTCATGGCTGAGGATGGTCGCTTCTACTTCATCAATTTTACGGTTTCCAGCCCCGGTACTGAGAGCAATGTCTGACCGTCCGGTCAATATGTAACTTCCATCCGCTGTGATGGTCGCTTCGTCGCCGGTGGCGTAGTATTTTTTCCCCTTGAATTTATCCCAGTAGATAGAACGATAGGTTTTACTATCCCCATACAGATCGCTACAAATCGATGGCAGGGGGCTGGTGAGGACCATAAATCCCGGTTCATCACAGGTGTCAATGGTCTCACCACTTTTGTTGACCAGCCGACATTTAACCCCGGGGAGAGGCCGCAGTTTAGTATTTTGTTTGCTGCCCACCGTTCCGGGGACATTAGCCATCAAACTGCCACCCGCCTCGGTTTGCCCCCAGATATTAACCAGTGGGATTTTCCCTTGTTTCGGCAGGGTGTGGAGAACCCAATGGTAGAGATCCTCCTTGATTTCACCGCCACCACAACAGATAAGGCTCAGGGAGTTAGCAGATTTAGCTTCATATTGACGGCTGTTTTTGGCGCGCATGACACTGCGTAGCAAAGCCGGATTACTGAACATCCGAGTGATATGGAAGCGATCTAGAAATTCAAAAAAGAGGGAGGTGTTTTCATAAGTAATACTCCCCTCGTAGATAAAGACGGTACTGCCTAAGGAGAGGGGGCCGTAAACTCCGTAGGTGTGCCCGGTTATCCAAGCCAGGTCGGCGGTACACCAGAATATATCGCGATCATCCATATCAAACAGCAACTCGGTGGTAAATTGTGCCCACATGAGGAAACCTGCAGTATTGTGGACCACCGCTTTGGCAGTTTTGGTTTTTGAGGAGGTGTAGAGCATAAACATAGGATCGTTGGCGGCCCGTACGGTGTCGACTTCAGCTCCTCGGGAATATTTTTCATCGGTAATCAGATCCTGATACCAGAGGTCCCGTTTCGGGCGCATGTGAACCCGCTCCCCGGTCCTTTCGATGACGATGCAATGTTTAATTTTATAATCAATTTTGTCTAAAGCGTCATTGACTTTTTCCTTCAGCATATGTGCAGTTTGCGGACAACTGTCGGCAGTCACAATATATTTGGCTTTACAGTCCTGCAGTTGTTCTGCCAGTGCTTCAGACGAATAGGCAATGTGGTAAATGATATGGACAGCACCAATTTGCACACAGGCTAGCATGGTGACAATGGTTTCCGGCAGGTTGGGGGTAAAGATGAGAACATTATCCCCCTTTTTCACCCCCAGATTCAGCAGTGCCATGGCAAACCGCTCTACCTCATAAGCAAGGGTATGGTAGGTGTAAACCCGCTCGCGACCATCGACTCCGACCCACATCAGTGCGGCTTTATTGCGTCGGTGGGTGCGCAGATGTTTACCGATGGTGTTTTGCCAGATATCAATTTTTCCCTCAGTAAACCAGCGGTAGAAGGGTGCCCGTGAACTGTCCAGAACCTCTCGATAGGGGACTTTCCACTGCAGATATCTCTGTGCCAGAGTGCTAACTAACTCGTTGGTCTCCAGCTTCATCAAACCTTCATATTCTTCAATCGAAATAACCTTCCGATCATATTTACATGCGGGTTCAGACATCACTCATAAATCCTTTCTCCTGATTTGGTTCTGGGCACGGACCATATCCCCTACGGTTTTGTAAGAGTAGGGAAGTTCCTCCATGATCTTGACAAAGACCTTGGCGGTAGCAACGACATCTCCTAATGCTGTATGGCGTTGATCACATTGAACGCAGTAACGTTCCAGCAGGTGGTCAAGTGGCTGGTGGATCTGATCTTCGTGAGCCATCTGATAGAGAAACATGGTGTCAAGCCAGACGGTATGGTTGATACCGACGTTGTATGATTCTTTGAGATGACGGTGCAACATGCGGATATCAAAATTGATGTGGTGGCCGACAACCACGCTATCACCAACAAACTGGAGAAATTCGGGAAGAACTTCACCGATGACTGGTTTGTCCTCAAACATGGCATCAACCATTCCATGGTAGACCGTTGACTCAGGGGGGATCGGGATGGGCGGTTTTGTATAGGCTTCAAAGATCTTGGTGATTTTCCCTTTTTTCAATTTGACGGCACCGATATTGATGATGACGTCATTGTCCATGTCGAGACCGGTTGTTTCCAGATCGAGAACACAAAAACTGGCATCTTGAATTTTTTGTTTCAATGCCGAGCGAGTATCGATCAGGCTACAGGCATCTGTAACGTAGGCGAGGATCGGATCTTTGATTATTTTCTTTTTTTCCCCTGAAAATCCCTTGAAGACTGATTTTAACATTGGTTCGATCCCATCACTTATTTTCGCGAGGCTGCTATTTTTTTACTGGAAATGTAAACAATTCTAACTTCTCTGCGGATTCTGCAGCTATTCTTCAGCCAGCGGAGTTAATAGGCTGTTTTGGCAAAAGGTGATTGCGCTGCTGCTGCCAGAGTATCTTCCAGAGTGTAAATTCCATGCGCTTCAAGCAGCGGGATCATCTTTACCAAGACTTCTCCGGTTACAATAGCATCACCAAGGGCGGTGTGACGACCAACAATTGTGACATTCAGTCGTTCGGCTAATTCGTCCAGAGAATGGGAGTCCTGATTAGGGTGGATCACCGACGAGAGCAACAGTGTGTCGAGGACCGGGTTGTCAAAAATAATCCCGGTTTTTTCTTCCTGCAGTTGCAGGAAACGCATGTCGAAGGCGGCATTATGGGCAACCAATACTGAGTTTTCAGCAAAGGTGTGAAAATGTGGCAGCACTTTGTCAATGGTCGGTTGTCCCTGCAGCAGTGCCGGTTGGATGCCGTGAATGGCAACCGATTCCTGTGGCACAAAACGTTTTGGATCAACAAGCTGGTCGATCACCTCATGATAGAGTAGTTGTCCATTAATGATTCTGATCGCACCAAGTTGAATTATTTCATCCCCCTTTGAAGGGTTCAGTCCCGTTGTCTCGGTATCAAACACCACAAAAGTCAATTTTCTCAGGGGGGTTTGCCCAAGCTCTTTCCATTCCCGGCGATTAAACAGGTCGAATTCATAAGAGACTGGGCGGTGTTCTACTTCACACTGCATTGCCAGACGGTGATTTTGATCAATCGGTGGGAAAATAACCATGACTCCGGTCGTCTCACCAGTTGAACCTGTGAGTGAAGAGATGGAGCCAGACAGATTTTCAAGAGTCTCTTTTAGGGTCAGTCGGTTTCCCTTGGGGTCAGTCAGTAACAGTGTCGTTTGCCAGGTTTCAATTAATGCCTGACTTGCGGCAGTTTCCGGCCAGGTGATAATCAGTTCGATACTATGATTTTCATTGGCGGTGACCGTCATCAATAGTTCGGAGATATTCAGGTGGGTGCTGAGGAGCCCGGCCAGGTGCGATATCGCCTGAACAACAGAGTAGCTGTCGAGCTGCAGCCAGATCCCTTTCGGGGACACTGTAGTTACTTTGGTTGTAAATCGTTTCGAAATATTATTACTGATAACTTCGAGTAAGCTGTCGGCCAATACATTTTCATTTTTGTTTAAGGCATGCAGATGAAGAGCATAACTTTCGCGTGCCTCACTGAGCTTGAGTTGTAATGCTCGAGATGCCTGGTCAATTTTGTCTCGATAAGATTGCCGTTTATTTTGATCGAGGTCGGGGTTTTTACGAATACTGGCGGTTGCATCACAAATAATCTTGAGATCATTTTGTTGTTCGTCAATCAGGGATTGAATCAGCTGGTCACGGCGATTATCAGACTCAATCTGCTGAGTCATATCTTCCAAAGTGAGAACAAATCCTGAAATAACTTTTTTACTCTCCTTTTCAGCAAAGAATGGCGCCATGTTAACCCGCAGGCAGAGCCCGGTATGGAGGGTTGTTATGGAATTATTGACCATCTTTGTCCGACCTGAAGCGTGACATTTATGCAGCATTTCCAATCCATGGACAATGGGATCGCGATCGAGAATGCTGAAAATTGAACGCCCGAGCCCAAGGATGCCCTGGGTCTGACTTTTTTCCGTCGCTGAATCAGGGTTGTCTTGAAATAATTTCTGTGCCTGCTGATTGTAAAGCAGAATTTGACCATCGGTATTGCAGACAACCACTCCGTGGGGAAGTTCTGACATTAATGCCGCAAGTCGAGTACGTTCTTCATCCAGTGCCGTTTGAGCTACAGCAATTTTTCCGGTGACATCTTTCTGTAATTCGACAAAGGCATCTGCCGACTGGTTGATAATCTCTGCTAAATATTGAATTTCTTTTGATGAGCTTATGATTTTTACCCGGTGTTCAGGATTAGAGGCTGAGATTATTCTTGCACTTTCAGCAAGTTTAAGCGTTGGAATAATGTAATCATTGAAGAGGAGATTAATCAATGCGCCGATAATGAACAGGATTGTAATTGTCCCGAGTAAGGGGAAGGGGACCAGCTTATTAATCATTTCACCCAGGGCAATTTGTTGGGATTCGTTCAGGCTCGCCCAGGCGCCGATCAGACTTGCGACAATAATACTGATGATAGCAAAATAAATTGCACCGAGAAAAATCCAATATTTAAAACTCGGTTTCATATGTTCTTAAAAACCCTGTGTTGAAAATCTTGAAATTAATCTTGTTATCCAGAGGTAACACCCTGGTCACGGGCAATAAGCAATATATGACAAAATTGTACACATAGCAAACATTGTTTTGTTTTGAGATGGGAGTTGGGGTGTTTATTCTGACATCAGGTGAAAGAGTTCAGCCATTGTGCAGGAACACAATGGCTGAACCGAAAACAGGAGGATTTAGAGTTGTTAAGCGGTGAGACGTTTTAATGCTTCCAGATATTTTTCACCGGTTTTACGCACAATTTCTTCTGGTAATTCAGGGGCTGGTGCCTGTTTGCCCCAATCAAGGGTCTCCAGATAATCACGTAAAAATTGTTTGTCAAAGCTGGGTTGAGCACTGCCGGGGTGGTATTGATCTTTCGGCCAGAAACGGGATGAATCGGGAGTCAAAGCCTCATCAATCCAGATCAGTTGGCCATCAATCAGGCCGAATTCAAACTTTGTATCGGCAATAATCAGTCCCTTTTTGTCTGCCAGATCCCGGGCTCTTTCATAAATTTTAATACTGATGTCACTGATCTGTTCGGCGGTCTCCAATCCACACAGGTCAATAGTTTGCTCAAAGGAGATGTTTTCGTCATGTTCTCCGAGTTCCGCTTTGGTCGATGGCGTAAATAGTGTTTTCGGGAGTTTATCACTTTGCACCAGACCGGCTGGAAGTGGAATGGAGCAGAGGGACCCCAGCTGTTGATATTCTTTCCAGCCACTCCCCGAGAGGTATCCACGCACAATACATTCGACTGGTAACGGTTGAGCTTTTCTGGCCAACATGCTGCGCCCTTCCAACTGATCCCGATATTGATGGGTAATCGCTGGAAAATCATTAACTTCGGTGGCAATCAGATGGTGAGGGACGAGGTCGGTCATCTGCTCAAACCAGAATTTTGAAATTTGGGTCAGGACATACCCTTTTTGCGGGATCCCTACATCCATAATGACATCAAAGGCAGAAATCCGATCACTGGCGACAAT
The DNA here is from genome assembly GCA_023145655.1 of Desulfuromusa sp. GTDB lineage: Bacteria > Desulfobacterota > Desulfuromonadia > Desulfuromonadales > Geopsychrobacteraceae > Desulfuromusa. The sequence continues at coordinate 6,058 of JAGLDI010000058.1, forward strand.
TAACAGGTGCTCTCCAAGATCGTAAATATCCCTGACCTTGCCACGGTTAACGAGGTTGAGTTCCGGACAGTTGGTTTGGGTAATAATTGGTGTCATGATTTGTCTCCTCCATTGATCAGAGCACCGCTTAATTCTGGCACCATGATCTCAATCTGTGCTTGTTCCACCAGTTGTTTTAGTTTTTCCGCAATTACCTGCTGTTTTTTCTCAGTCAGTAGCCGGTTTCTCAGCTGTTGTCGGTCGGCATTCTCCAGCGCCTCAAAATCTGCAGTTTTGGTATTTTTCAAGCTGGCAACCAGGAACTTGTCATTAATAGTGTAAACTTTTTTCGCAATAGGAGCCGCTTCGGTTAAGCTAAAAGCCGCTTCGGAAAGTTCTTGCGAGGTGCCGATCCGGGGGATGTAAAAACCAAAGCTAAGACTGAACTCCCCAGATTCTTCAACGGTTAATTGCAAAGTTTTCGCGGCAGTGCGTAAGCTTTTTTTATCGGTTGCCTGTTTTAGCAGCTGATCGGCTAACTTTTTAGCCAGAGTTTGAGCTTGCTCAACCCGATAAAGCTGCTCGACCATTGGTTTAACTTTACTCAATTCCGGCAGGTGGCTTGGTTGCCGTTCTTTCAAGGTAAAGAGGAAAATCCCTTGAGTTGTTTGGATTGGCCGAGCCAGTTGATTTTCTTTCAAAGTGAGGGCCGCTTGATTGATTTCCGGAACTCTACCGATGCCATCAATAGCATCATTTGTCGAGAAAAAGCCGCTCTCTTTAATTCCCAGATCGTTGGCTGTTGCGGCTGTTTCCAGATTGCCGGTTTTCCGATTGATATTATAGGCGTCCATCGCTTTTTCGTAGGCCAGTTGGTGCGATTTTTCCAATATCGCTCCGGCCTTAACTTCATCTATGACATCAACCAGTGATTTTACTCCCGGCTCTGTATACTCTTCAACTTTGATGATATGGAAGCCGAAGGGGGTTTGAACCACATCACTCAATTGTCCCGGACGCAAGGTAAAGACTGCATCTTCAAATTCTTTAACCATGGTGCCGCGGCCGAAAGTACCGAGTTCTCCACCATTGGCGGCGTTACTTTTATCATCGGAATAGGTTTTCGCAAATTGGGTGAAATCAGCCCCATCCTGAAGTTGTTTCAACAGTTGATCGGCAAACTCACGTCTTTTTTGCACTGTTACGCTATCAGCATCTTCTGCAACACTGAGTAAAATGTGTGCTGCTTTGATCTGTTCCAGAATTTCAAATTGGTCAAGGTTTCGGCGGTAGTAGCGCTGCAGCTCTTCATCGGTAAGGGTACCAACTTCATTTTCGTAGCGGACCGGGTCAAATTGCAGATAACGTAATGATACTTTTTCCGGAACCCGGAACTTTTCCAAATTCTGCTCAAAAAATTGCTTCAGTCCTGCATCGGTGACCTTCACTTTGGACTCAACCAGTGCAGGAGTCAGCCAGACATAATTGAGGTTGATTTTATCGTTTTCCTGATGAAAGGCTGCTGCGAGTTCTGTATCACTGACACTGACTCCCTGTTGCAACTTCTCACGGACCTTCTCGGTGAGGAGCTTCCTTTGTTGAGACGCTTCAAACTGTTCCGGTTTCATCCGTTGGTAGTTCAAGACTTCAAGGTAGCGATCCCGATTGAATTTGCCGTTAATTTGAAATGCGTCGTATTGGGCAATACTGTCAACCAGCTCTGTTTTGGTTACTTCCAGATTAAGTTTCTGCGCCTGCTGAATCAACAGTGTTTCGTCAATCAATTGTCGCATCGCCTGTCTGGGAAGATTGAGTTGTTTTTCCAGTTTGGCATCAAATTTCCCCTGATAAATATTCTGATAGAGGTTGTAGAGACTGCTGTAACTGTTTTGAAATTCATCATAGCTGATTTCATCACCATTAATCCGGGCAGCTGTCTCTCTCCCTTGCTTGGCTTGCTGGTCAGTCGGCGATGTTAACATCGTATAGCCAATGACAAAGCTCAGAATGATGACACCAAAGGCAATTTTGATCAGGACCGATTTCTGTTTTGATCTGACAAATTGAAGCATTACGCTGATACTCCTCATATTGTATTTTTGGTTGATTCGGGATAAAAAACAGGATCGCATGTTAGACCAGCAATTTACTGAAAAGCAATCATTTTTTACCAGCTTAACGCTTGCACAAAAATGGTTGCTTTGCTAGAGTGACCGAGCTTTTGAGCCGATATTCAACCCAATTTTTAAGCCGCTTGCGGTATTGATAGGATAATTATGTTTAATATTTTTAATGCAATATGGGGTATGTTTTCCAATGACTTGGCAATTGATCTGGGAACAGCAAACACTTTAGTTTTTATGAAGGGGCAGGGGATTGTTGTCAGTGAGCCCTCGGTTGTTGCGGTTAAGACCGGAATTGCCGGTCAGCGCAAGGTGTTGGCTGTTGGCACAGAGGCCAAAGAGATGCTTGGCCGTACCCCGGGGAGCATTGTTGCTATCCGACCGATGAAGGATGGTGTTATTGCTGATTTTGATCATACCGAGGAAATGCTCCGTTATTTTATCCGTAAGGCACATAATCGCAAAAATTTAATTCGACCACGGATTGTCATCTGTGTCCCTTCTGGAATTACCCAGGTAGAAAAACGAGCGGTTCGCGAATCTGCTGAATCTGCAGGAGCCAGGGAGGTTTATTTGATTGAGGAGCCAATGGCTGCTGCAATCGGTGCCGGTTTGCCAATTACCGAAGCTTCGGGAAATATGATTGTTGACATTGGTGGTGGGACAACAGAGGTTGCAATTATCTCGCTGGCTGGAATTGTTCATGCGCAGAGTGTGCGAGTCGGTGGTGACAAGATGGATGAGGCGATTGTCCAATATATGAAGCGTAAATATAATTTGCTGATTGGTGAAAGAACTGCAGAAATGGTCAAAATCGGCATTGGAAATGTCTATGATGCTGGAGATGAATCGGTTTCCATGGATATTAAAGGGCGTGATCTAGTCAGTGGTATTCCGAAAACCATGGAGATTACTTCCGATGAAATTCGTGAGGCGATGTCTGAACCGGTCAACACAATTATTGAAGCAGTCAGGATTTCACTGGAGCAAACACCACCGGAGTTGGCTGCCGATATTGTAGATAAGGGGATTGTCCTTGCTGGTGGTGGGGCTTATTTGAAAAATATGGATCTGCTGCTGCGTGAAGAGACGGGTTTGCCTGTCGTTGTTGCTGAAGATCCCTTGTCCTGTGTTGTGTTGGGTTCGGGTAAGGTTCTGGATCAGCTTGATTTACTGAAACAGGTTTCCATTGCTTCTTGATATCAGTTGGTCAATTTCAGAAATTGTCGGGTAAAACGTTTCAGAGAGAAGCAATTGTTTCTCCCTCTTCTAAGTGTCATTTTGCCCTGGTTGATTTTTATGTTATTTGCAAATCTGCTTGGAGCAGCCTGAGTGCGTGAACTGTTAAGACGCTATCAGTTTATATTGCTGGCAATCATCCTGGTGCTAGTAACGGTTATCCTCTATTCTTACAATCTTCGTCAGAAAACAGCCACTACCTTTTTTGAGCGGGCTGTTCTTACCTTTTCTGCCCCTTTTCAGAGCACTGTCGATGGTGTTGTTGACTCCGTAACTGGAATGTGGGGTAACTATCTCTGGTTGGTTGATGTCCAGCAACAGAACCAACTGCTTAAACGGGAAAATTTGGATTTACATTCTGAGGTACAACAAACCCAAGAAATTTTACAACAAAATGGACGGCTACGGAAACTTCTCGCTTTTGTTGATGAGTTGGATCGTCCTGCATTGCCGGCACAAGTTATCGGCGAGGATGCCGGCAACTGGTCGCGAACAATTCTTATTGATAAGGGGACGCAAGCAGAATTAAATAATGGTCTGCCGGTTGTGGCTGCCCAAGGGGTGGTGGGACGTATCATTAAAGTTGCACCGAATAGTGCCCGGGTTTTATTGATAACTGATGCTTCTTCTGCGGTTGCAGCTTTGATTCAGCGAACCAGAACCCGTGGTATCGTTCGTGGCCGGGGTAATAACCTGTCTATTGAGTATGCTTTACGTGATGCTGATATCCGGCCGGGAGATTTGCTGGTTACTTCGGGGATGGGGGGGGTATTCCCCAAGGGGTTGCCTCTCGGGGTGGTTAAGACTGTCGAGAAAGATCAATTTGGTTTGTTCCAGCGAGTCAGTGCCATGCCAACGGTAGATTTCTCCCACCTGGAAGAGGTCATGGTAATTGTGGGAGAGGACGACCGATGAGGGGGTTCTTTTTATTTCTTGCCGCCGGGATTTTTTTTGCTCTACTCCAGAGTAGCGTCTTCCCACTGTTTTTATCTCCAAATTGGCGACCTAATCTGATTCTACTCCTGATCTTGTATTTGGGGTTGAGTGAAAATCTGTCTCGTGCATTGGTTGCCGGTTTACTATTAGGGGCTATTCAGGATAGTTTTTGTGGCCCCAGTCTTGGTTTATATGTCTCAGTTTACCTGATTATTATTCTGGTAACCCGGGCACTGATAGAGCAGCTTAATATTGAGAGTCCCCCGATGTTATTATTGTTGGTTGCGGGTGGAACTTTGCTGCAAAATCTACTTATTGGCTTTTATCTGACTCTCTTTGCTGAAACTGCATCTGTTCTGCATATTCTGTTGCCAGCTATTCCAAAGCAGCTTTTTACAAATTTAGTTTTTGCGGCTATTTTGTTTTTTTTGCTCCTCCGCTTTCAACGCTTTTTAGGTTATCGTTCCGGGCTGGCTGGTTTGATTTCTCAGAGTAAACACCATGGGGCTTGATCAGGAGTGGAAAAAATCACCCGCTGTCCGGCAACGTTTTTTGTTTTATTCTGCAGCGGCCGCCATTGTATTTCTCCTCCTCCTCCTGCGTCTTTGGTATCTGCAAGTTATCCGTTACGAAGAGCTTCAGGACCGCTCTGTCCGTAACCGCACCCGGATTCTTTCCATTGATGCGCCACGGGGACCGATATTTGATCACCGTGGGGTTTTGCTAGTTGACAATCGCCCCTCTTTTCAGATTTCTGTCCTGCGGCAAGATGTTGAAGACCGAACTCTTCTGTTTGCGCGATTATCTTCACTTCTTGATATTGAAATTTCTGAGCTGGAGCTGCGTTGGAAGGAAGGGCGAAAATTTCCAATTTATCGCCCGATTCCCCTTGCCCTGGATGTCAGTCGGGAAATCATGGAAAGGGTTCAGGAACATAGCGTCGATCTTCCGGGAGTATTGACCGAGGTCCGCCCGGTTCGTGACTACCTCGAGCATGGGTCGGCAGCCCATTTAATCGGCTACCTTGGCGAAATTACAGAAGCCGAATTGAAAAATGAAAATTTTATCCACTACCGGGCTGGTGATTTTGTCGGCAAAACGGCCATTGAAAAAACGTACGAATCTTACCTGCGTGGGAAAAAAGGGCAACGGCTTATTGAGGTTGATGTTCAGGGGAAACTGTTGCGTCAATTACAGGTGGAGCTAGCTCGACCAGGTAACAAAATTTATCTGACTCTTGATCGTGAACTCCAACGTGCGGCGGATGAGGCTGTTGGCTCCCAAGCAGGTGCGGTAGTTGCTCTTGATGTCAGGACCGGTGCCGTTTTGGCGATGGTCAGTCGACCAACTTTCAATCCGGCTCTTTTTGCCAAGGGGATCACTGGTGATGAATGGCGAATGTTAGCATTGGATAATCGTCATCCGTTACAGAATAAGGTAATTTCGGGGCAATATCCCCCAGGCTCAACTTTTAAAATGGTGGTTGCTCTGGCGGCTCTACGTGATGGGGCTATCGGAACAAAAAAAACGATTAATTGTGAGGGTGATTTTTCCATTGGTGGTTCACGTTATCGGTGCTGGAAAAAAAAGGGGCATGGAAACACAAATTTAAAAAAAGCATTGCGGGAAAGTTGTGATGTCTGGTTTTACTCCGTCGGTTTAGAATTAGGGATTGATAAGTTGTCAAAGGCAGCCAGAGGATTTGGCCTGGGGAGTCCAACCGGCTATCCATTGCCGGGAGAACGTTCGGGTCTTATGCCCTCACAAGGGTGGAAGCATAAACGTTATAATGAGCCATGGTATGCCGGAGAGACGGTTATTGCCTCAATCGGGCAGGGTTTTGTTCTTGCTACCCCGATGCAGCTGGCAGTGATGATGGCTGCGGTTGCCAATAATGGTAAGGTGTTAAAGCCTCAGGTGATAAAAAGGATTGAGGATTGGGAGGGGCATCTGTTGCTAGAGCCAAAAATTGAGGTTGTCCGTCAGGTCAATTATTCACCGGAAAACTGGAAAGCGGTTCAGGATAGTTTGATTGCTGTGGTTAACGAACCGCATGGAACAGGGCATGCTGCCCATCTTGATAATGTTCTGGTGGCAGGAAAAACCGGAACATCACAGGTTGTTCGACGTAGAACAGATGAAGAAGAGGAACTTGATAAAGATGGAAAAATCCCTTACCGGTTTCGACCACATGCCCTTTTTGTTGCCTATGCTCCAGCGGCACAACCGGAGATAGCTATTGCTGTTGTGGTTGAACATGGAGAGTCGGGTGGGCGGACTGCGGGACCGATTGCCAAGCGGATTATTCAGCGTTATATGGAGTTGAAAGAGCAGGCACAACTGGAGTTGAAGGAGTAAGTGATGTTTGATCGACGGCTGGTGTCTAACTTTGATTGGGTTTTATTGTTGACGGTTTTGCTCATCGCCGGGATCGGTATTGCCAATTTATACAGTGCAACCTACAGTTGGCGTTCCGCTGGGACACCACTTTATCTGAAGCAACTCCTCTGGTTATCGGGAGGGGTTCTACTTGCTCAGTTGATCTGTTTGTTCGATTATCGCCATCTGGAACACTTTGCTACCCATATCTATGGTTTAAGTCTTGGTCTGTTGGTTTATGTACTGGTTGTCGGCAGAACTACCATGGGGGCAACGCGTTGGATTGATCTTGGTTTTTTTAACCTGCAACCCGGCGAAGTTATCAAGATCGCAATGATTCTTCTCCTGGCCCGGATTTTTTCGAAGGCCACAAATCCCTTTGGATATGGTTTGTTTGAACTCTGGAAACCGGCCATCTGGTTGCTGCTCCCGGTGCTTCTGATTCTTAAAGAGCCTGATTTGGGAACGGCAATGATGGTTATTTTTATTTCCGGAACAATGCTATTGTTTGCTGGACTGAAGCGAGCCACTCTGATTGGGTTGATTCTTCTTGGTGCCCTGATTGCTGTGGCGGGCTGGTTTGGTCTGCACGATTATCAACGGGCCAGAATTCGGACTTTTTTGAATCCGGATGCTGATCCTCTTGGCAGTGGTTACCACATCATCCAATCTAAAATAGCCGTTGGTAGTGGTGGCTTTTTAGGTAAAGGTTATATTCAAGGAACTCAGTCACAGCTTTCATTTTTACCCGAACGTCATACCGATTTTGCTTTTTCTGTATTTGCCGAAGAGTGGGGTTTTGTCGGTAGTTCTGTTTTATTATTTCTCTACCTGTTTTTGATCGTTTGGGCTTTATATGTTGCCCGTCGTGCTGCCGATAAGTTTGGTTTGTTTCTTGCGGTTGGAGTGGCGGCGATGCTCTTCTGGCATATTGTCGTTAATCTGGGAATGGTGATTGGGTTGCTCCCGGTTGTCGGTGTGCCATTACCGCTGTTCTCGTATGGTGGTACCAGTATGGTGACAATGATGATCGGGGTGGGACTGTTGATGAATGTGAGTATGCGGCGGTTCATGTTCTGATGGCCGTTTCTGCCAGAAAACCGCCCTTTTCCACAATCTCTGCGTCAAT
>JAGLDI010000059.1 GCA_023145655.1 Desulfuromusa sp.
CACATTTGTTTGTGCGGCGTAAAGTGCTACGCCTTCGCGCAAATGTTTGATTTCCTTGACCTAGCGAAAAATTGCTGGTTTTCGAATCAGAAACTTAAGCTAGCTCCTGCTTACTCTTTTGTGGCACGACAAAAGAGTAAGGCGGCGATTGGGGCCGCAACCCTACGATCTTGTGGGTTTTGTTAATAAGTATTCGGGGTGGATACATAACAATGTATATGCTCTCCCTGAATACCTCCTTATTTATACATAACACCATTCGATTTTGTCTCTTTAACAATTATCAGTAATTGGCACAAAATGGATTTGAGCAATTTTAGTGCATGGCTGGCGGAAGCTGCCCGGGAAATCGGAGCCCATTCGGCTGCGTGTATCCGGATGGATAACCCGATTCTGCGGCAGCGTATTGAGGGAAATAGTACGCAGGTCGCCAACTGGTTGAAGTTGGGGATGCATGGTGAGATGGACTATCTTGAACGGATGGTGCCTGAAAAATCAAATCCGTGGCAAACTTTCCCCTTTGCCAGATCGGTCATTGTTCTTACCTTTACCAATCGCTGGGGAGATATAGCAGCGACGCACCCATTCCCGGTGCCAGCCAACGACGCGCTGCTCGGCTATATTTCAGCTTATGCCAGGGGGGCTGACTACCACCGGACCGGGCAGACCATCCTTTCTAAATTATCGGTACTGCTTGGTGAAAATATCCATACTGAAGCGACTGTTGATACCGCAGCCGTCTATGAACGCCTGTTTGCCGCCGTTGGCGGTCTTGGTATGATGGGGGACAATAATCTTTTGCGGGTGTCTGATTCGGGGAATAGCCGGATTTTCATCGGTTGCCTTTTTGTTGATAGTGAGTTGCCCGAAGTTATTTTTGATCCCCAGATATCGGTCACTTGTGAATCTTGTAGTGCTTGTCTGAAAAATTGCCCGACGGGAGCAATCCAACCAGATCAACCGATCGACGCACGGAAGTGCATCAGCTATTTAACCATTGAAAAACGGGGAACTCTTTCTCGTGAGGAAGGCAAGTCGATTGGAAGTTGGTTGTTTGGCTGTGATGACTGTACCATGGTTTGTCCGCCACGAGTTAAGGTCGATATGCGTATTCCGATTGATCTTGAATGGTTGTTCAAGGTTCCTGCATCTGAAATCCGCAGCACCATCAAAGGTAATGCCACCGCCTATGCCGGGGTAACCCAATTGCGCAAAAATGCTGTGGTTGTGCTGAAAAACATGCAAACACTGCGTGCCCAGGATTTGCTGCAATGGGTGGATGAAAACAGTGGGAGTGAGTTGATTCGACGGCAGATTGGTTCATGGTAAACAATCAAAAATGCTTCATAAATAACGGGCTTTGTCACGTTGATCAGCTTTTTTCCTGTGTTCCCTTGATTCTCCCACCCCGCAGTCGATCCATCCTTTCAGTGATTATCTTTTCATAGCCGCGATCAGTCGGTCGGTAAAAACAAATCTGGCTGATTTGATCGGGCAGGTGGGTCTGCTCAGCAAATCCATCCTGATAATTGTGGGCATATTTATATCCTTTGCCATAGTCGAGCTGTTTCAGCAGTTTTGTCGGTGCGTTGCGAATATGTTTGGGAACCGGCAGTGCTCCTGATTTTCGAACCTCAGCCAGTGCTTCATCAATGCCAAGATAGCTGGCATTGCTTTTGGGTGCTGTTGCCAGATAGGTGACCCCCTGGGCCAGATTAATCCGCGCTTCGGGTAGACCGACAAAATGGACGGCCTGCTGAACTGCCAGGGCAATCTGCAATGCGCGGGGATCGGCATTGCCAATATCTTCTGAGGCAAAAATCACCATCCGGCGAACAATGAACAGCGGATCTTCTCCCGCCTCAAGCATCCTTGCCATCCAGTAGATTGCACCATCAGGATCTGAACCGCGCATACTTTTAATAAAAGCAGAGATGACATTGTAATGTTCCTCGCCCCCTTTATCGTACAAAAGAGCTTTCTTCTGCAGTGCTTCAAGGGCGGTTTCGTGTGAAACGGTATTGTTTTGTGCTGCCGCTGCAGAAACTTCGAGGGCACCGAGGGCAATCCGGGCATCACCACCGGACTGTTCGGCAAAGAAATCGAGAGCGGCTTCATCAATCTGCAGTTCCGGGCGGTTTAATCCCTGCTGTGCTGAGATGGCGCGGTGGAGGAGAATCTTTAGATCTTCAGCGGCGAGAGATTCGAGGACAAAAACCCGTGAGCGTGACAGGAGCGCTGAGTTGACCTCAAAACTGGGATTTTCAGTGGTTGCTCCAATCAGCGTGAGCTCTCCCTTTTCGACCGAGGGGAGAAACGCATCCTGCTGTGCTTTGTTGAAACGGTGAATTTCATCGACAAACAGCAGGGTTTTACGCCCATGGTAGGCACGTTGTTGTTTTGCCTCGGCAACAATTTCCCGGACTTCTTTGATACTGCCGAGAACGGCTGAAAAAAATACAAAGCGGCTTTTGGTGTGGTTGGCAATGACCCGGCCGAGGGTGGTTTTTCCAGTACCTGGCGGTCCCCAGAAGATAATTGATGAGAGCTGGTCACTCTCAATCAGTTGGCGTAACAACTTTCCTGAGCCAAGAAGATGTTGCTGCCCCACAACGTCATTAAGTTTTTGCGGTCGCATCCGTTCTGCCAACGGGGTATTGTCATTATTCTGAGCTGTTTGTTCAAACAGGTCCATATTGTCTCCAGATAAAATCAGGTCAACAATGTAACATGCCATTTGTCTTCACAACAACTGTATGAGATAGACTTTAGTTGCTATTTTATGATAATTGTCAGCCACTGTTTACCCAACCTGCAGTATCTGTATCACGAACTGCATTCATACCCCTATAATTGGTGAGCCGATGCTGAAAAAAGTTGGTATTTACGCAAAAACAAATCATCCTGATGTAGAACAGATCGCCGCTACTATCTGTGCGCGCTTCAAACTGGAGCAGATTGAGGTTCTCCTTGAAGACAGCCTGGCTGAACAGATTGGACAGGTGAATGGTCACGCAGGTGAGGAAATTCCAGAGCTGGTTGATCTGATCATCGTTCTTGGTGGAGACGGCACGCTGATCTCGGTGGCCCGTTTGATTGGGGGTCGGAGTGTACCCATTGTTGGAGTCAATCTGGGTCGGCTTGGCTTTCTGACCGAGGTGACCCGTGATGAGTTGCCGGAAATGCTGGAACGGTTGATATCAGGCAATTATCAGGTCTCTGACCGGATGATGCTTGATGCCTCAATTTACCGGAATGATCAGGTGGTAGGTCAATTCACGGTACTCAATGACATTGTTATTAATAAAGGGGCTTTGGCACGAATTATCGATATGGAGACATCTGTTGATGGTCGCCATTTGACCAGCTATAAAGCGGATGGGCTGATTATTTCGACCCCTACCGGTTCAACAGGCTATAATCTGGCTGCTGGTGGTCCGATCATCTATCCGGATATCAACAGTTTATTGATTACCCCCATCTGTCCCCATATGTTGACCAACCGACCGATTATGGTCTGGAGTCGATCGGTGATCGAGATTAAAGTCAATTTTGAAGATGATGTAGTTTTTTTCACCGCTGATGGCCAGGTCGGACGTAAGTTGCTGCCTGGCGATCGAGTGGAGGTGCGCCGTTCTGAAGCAAGAACCCGTTTGGTCAGCAGTCCCAGTAAAGATTATTTTGAAATATTAAGGACTAAATTAAATTGGGGACAACGTTGATGGCTTTGCAATCCTGCGACCTCGTTGGCTGTTAACCGGATTCAGGGGACACGTAACAGGTACGTGTCCCCTAAATCCTCTATTTATTTAATTTTATGAGCGTGTCAACCCTAGGGTGGTGATCGAAAAAAAATGCTGACAGATCTCATCATCAAAAATTTTGCCATTATTGAAAATCTGCATGTTACTTTCGGTTCTGGCTTTAATGTTTTAACCGGAGAAACAGGTGCCGGCAAGTCGATCATTATCGATGCGGTCAACCTGCTGCTCGGTGGCCGGGCCCGTGGAGAAATTATCCGTACCGGGGAGGAAGAGGCTTCTGTAGAAGCAGTTTTTGACCTTCGTAAAGATCATCTTGTGGGAAAAAAACTTATTGCCGCCGGGTTGAACAGTGGTGGTGAACTCCTGGTCCGGAGAATTGTTGCCCGTTCAGGTAAAAATCGGGTTTTTATCAACGACTCACCGGTTCTGTTAACCCAGTTACGTGAATTGATCAGTGGATTGGTTAATATTTATGGACAACATGAACATCAAAACCTGCAACGAATCGAAACCCATCTGAAATTATTGGACAGTTTTGCTGGGTCAGGAGAACTGCTGGCGGATTATCGTACGGTATTTTTATCCTATCAACAGTTACAAAAAGAGTTGAATCAGTTAAATCTAGAAGAGCGTGAGCGCCAGCAACGTCTCGATATGCTTGCCTTTCAGCAGCAGGAGATCGTTAACGCTAATTTAACCCCCGGTGAAGATGATGAGTTGGAGAGAGAACGTTCCATTCTGCAACATGCTGAAAAATTGACGGCGGTCACGGTGGGTGGTTATGAAGACCTCTATGCTGGAGAGGATGCTATCTGTGGAAAAATTGCCACTGTCGCATCACAGCTTGTGTCTCTGCAGGCGATTGATCCGCACTTGGGCTCTTTAGTGAAACCCCTTCAAGATTACCTCTATGGTCTGGAAGATATTGCGGCAGAGTTGCGAAGTTATGCCGACAATCTGGATTTTGAGCCGCAACGGCAGCAGCAGGTTGAGGATCGACTGGCTTTGCTTGCCAATCTGAAGGGTAAATATGCTCCGACCATTGCTGAATTGATAGAATACCTGGAGCGGATTACCGCTGAACACAATGATCTCAGCCATATTGAAGGTCGGCGGGATCAGCTGCGGGGACAGTTACAAAGGCAACATGAATTGCTTCTTGATGCGGGAAAACAATTGAGCAACCAACGCGAAAAAGGGGCAATCAAGCTGGCAAAGGTAATGAAACAAGAGCTTGCAGAGTTGGCAATGGGAAAAGCTGATTTTGCGATTCACTTTATCCCATTAGTGGAACCCTCTGCTGACGGGTTGGAAAGTGGGGAATTTTATCTGTCTGCCAACCCGGGTGAAGTGGCGCAGCCGTTAGCCAAAATTGCTTCAGGGGGGGAGCTGTCACGCATCATGCTGGCTCTGAAGCGCAGTGTTCCTACCGGGGATGGAGTGGAAACTTTGATTTTTGATGAAGTTGATGCCGGGATTGGTGGGGAAGCAGCAACCGCCGTTGGCGAAAAAATCAGTCGTCTGGGGATATCTCTACAGGTTCTTTGCGTGACTCATTTACCACAAGTCGCCGCATTTGCTGATTGGCACTATCTGGTTGTCAAAGAAGCAGCTCACGGACGGACGGTTACCAAACTGAATTTATTGAATTCAGAAACAAGGGTCGCCGAAATGGCCAGAATGCTTGGTGGTTCCCATATCGGAGAAAAAACTTTGGTTCATGCCCATGAATTGATTGAAAGCTCCAGGGCAGTTGTGGCAAATGAGTTCACTCAATTGATCGATACGGAGATAGTATGATTCGCCATGCACGTCTGACCGATGCTCGGGCAATCCATAAATTGTTACTTGATTATGCTCAGGAGGGTCAATTGTTGGGACGCTCTCTTGCCGATATTTACGCTTCTATTCGTGATTTTTATGTTTATGAAGAGGATGGTGAGGTTATCGGAATCGGGGCATTGGCAATTTGCTGGGAGAATTTGGCTGAAGTTCGCTCGCTCGCTGTTGCTGCTGGGCAGCAAGGTAAGGGGATTGGCCGTAAAATTGTTGAGATGTGCCTTCAGGAAGCAACTCAGCTTGGGTTGAGACGAGTATTTGCGTTGACTTATCAGCCAGAGTTTTTTAAATCACTGGGTTTTTTTGATATAGAAAAATCTGAGTTGCCACAGAAAATTTGGAAAGATTGCATTAATTGTGTAAAATTCCCGGATTGTGACGAATTGGCGTTGGCAATTAATTTGTTGGAATGAATTTAAAACTATGTTATTAATAGAAAATAATAATACCTGTGCGAGCTTAATTTGTATGCAGATTGAACTTCAAGTGAGGTTTTCAATCGGTGCCATAGAACCTTATCCAGAACCATCCTTTTGGGGTTATTTTGGTCAGACATTTCTCAATCATAGTTCTCCCGGGAGGGGACGGTAAAGTGAGCCGGTTTCGTTTTCATAGCGGGATCATAAAGTTTTTATGCGGCTGCTGTTTTACGGTTATTGGACTGCTGGCGTTTTTTTCGTACAGCTATTTTACTGATACAGTCGATCGTGATGAGCTGCAGCAGCTTAGAATTTCAACCAGTCAGCAACGTCAGACGATACAGCATCTGGTTATTGATCTGGATGAGATCCATCAGCAGCTGAGCTCTCTTGCAGAAACAGAAGCACGAGTGCGGCAGTTGGCAAATTTAGACAATGTTCCACAGGGAATTCCCATTGCTATCGGGGGTCTTCCAGAGGTTAAGTCCGTGGATACTATTGATGAAATACAACGGCAGATCAATCAGCTGCAGGTTGATATTGAGCTTCGACGACAGAGCCAGGAAAATGTCCGAAATCTTATTAATGATCAGGTTTCACTCCGTCGCGCGACCCCGAAAGGATGGCCCACAAAAGGTTGGTTGACCTCCTATTTCGGGATGCGCAAATCCCCCTTTACCGGTCGACGGGTTATGCACGAAGGGCTGGATATCGCGGCTAATATTGGGACACCGGTGGTTGCAACAGCTGATGGGATTGTGGCGCGAACCAGTTATTCTTCTGGTTATGGTAAAATGGTGACCATTGATCATGGCTATGGTTATCGTACTATTTTTGGTCACAATTCAAAAATTCTGGTTAAGACCGGACAGCAAATCAAGCGGGGCGATATTATCGCCAAGGTTGGCAATACCGGACGTTCGACAGGATCACACCTACACTATGAGCTGCGTTTAAACGGAGTTCCCATTGATCCGAGAAAAACCCTCTAGCAAGCTGTTAAAAAACTACCTGCGTTGTGATTGCTAAGTTTAAAATTGTCTCAAAACGGTCATTTACTGTGTGTAGACTGCGCTTTATCGGCAATTTCCCCCTTGCACTCGCGGCCTCGATAACGTTTTTCAACACCCTGCCATGTCTCCATTTTACCCCGCTTGACTCTCCGCTAAAGGGGCTTCAGTTTTATCCAGATTTTCCTTTCTGCTTCGTCTGCAACTTCTGATAATTGCAACGTTTTGTCATTTCATAAATACTTGTGAGTGGTTCTTTTCCTGTGCTACTATGCCGACCACTGTCGGATATTGAATAGATGGTTTTTCTCTATTTCTTTTTTTTAAATTTACCCCTGCAGCAAATTTTTATGGGGTTTTCTGGAGTATGATTCAACAATGATAAGTAAATTTGTAAAAACAATTATTGGCAGCAAAAATGATCGTGATCTGAAAAAGTTAGCACCCCCTGTTGATCAGATAAATTCTCTTGAAGCTGAATTTTCAGCGTTGAGCGATGACGAATTAAAAGCAAAAACTACTGAATTCAGGCGGCGTTTAGATTCTGGTGAAACCCTGGATCAATTACTTCCTGAAGCCTTTGCAGCGGTGAGAGAGACCAGCGTTCGGGTGCTTGGTTTACGCCCTTTTGATGTCCAGTTGATTGGTGGGTTGGTTCTTGATGCAGGTAAAATTGCCGAGATGAAGACCGGTGAGGGGAAAACCCTGATGGCAACGCTGCCGATCTATCTCAATGCTTTAACCGGCAAAGGTGTCCATGTTGTTACGGTCAACGATTATCTAGCAAAACGTGATGCCAACTGGATGGGGAAGCTTTATGCTTTTCTCGGTTTGACAGTTGATTGTGTCGTTCATGGATTAACCGATGAACAACGCAAGGCGGCCTATGCTGCTGATATTACTTACGGAACCAATAATGAGTTTGGTTTTGATTA
>JAGLDI010000006.1 GCA_023145655.1 Desulfuromusa sp.
TGGCCGGAGCTGACGGTATCACTGTCCATCTACGCGAGGATCGCCGTCATATTCAGGATCGGGATGTTGAGGTATTACGAAAAACCATCAAAACCCGGATGAATCTGGAAATGGCAATCACTGATGAGATGATTGACATTGCACTGAAAACTATTCCTGATTCGGTGACTCTGGTTCCTGAAGGGCGTCATGAATTGACCACTGAGGGGGGTCTGGATGTTGTTTTACTGCAAAATACGTTGAAACAAAAAATCACTTTACTGCAACAGGCAGGAATTATTGTCAGTCTGTTTATTGAACCCAATATTGAGCAGATTAAGGCGACCCATAAAGTTGGTGCCGACTATATGGAAATTCATACCGGGATGTATTGTGATGTGCCAACGGTCAGTGGACGACGTGAACAGTTGGGGCGCATTGAGTTGGCAATCAGTGCTGCCCGCCGCCTTGGTCTGGGAGTCAATGCCGGGCATGGGCTCGATTATCGAAATGTCGGTGCCGTCGTTGCGCTTCCGGGGATTGAAGAGTTTAATATCGGTCACAGTATTATTTCCCGCGCTGCTCTGGTCGGGATGGAAAGAGCCGTTCGAGAAATGCTGGAATTAGTGAAAGGTTAACTGTGGGAATTATCGGGATAGGAACTGATTTAGCCCGCAGTGAACGGTTTCGAAAATTTCTTGATCCGGGCAATAAAGTGTTGGAACGGATTTTTAGTGACGAGGAACGGCACTATTCACTGCAAAAACGTGATCCAATACCACATTTGGCGGCTCGTTTTGCTGCCAAAGAAGCTTTTTTAAAAGCACTTGGGACGGGTTTACGTGATGGTTTGAGCTGGCAACAGGTTTGTGTGGTGCTTGATCCCCTCGGTTGCCCTTCTCTTGAACTATCTGGCCGAGCTGCCGAGATGATGACTGCACTTGGTGCTACTAAGGCTCACCTCAGTTATTCTCACGATGGCGAATATGCAGTTGCCACGGTTATTCTGGAGGATTAATGCAACTCTGCACTGCAAATGAAGTCATGGCTCTCGACCGGCATGCGATCGACCAGATCGGTATCCCAGGGGCAGTTTTGATGGAGAATGCCGGTCGATCTTGCAGCTATTGGTTTACAGATAAGTTTACTGCTTATTTTCCTGGTCCGGTATTGGTTGTGGCAGGTAAGGGAAATAATGGCGGTGATGGCTATGTCATGGCACGGATTCTTTCTGAATCCGGCTGGCAGGTGACCACTCTGATCCTCGGCGAGGAAGAGGCAATTTCCGGTGATGCCCGGGTTATGCTGAATATCATCGGAAAACTGGGACTGCCAATTCGTTATATTGAAGATATTTCTGCATTGAAAGATTCTTTTGCCGAGATGGCACCGTCCCTTATTATCGATGCAATTTTTGGCACTGGATTGAAATCCACTGTCCGTGGGCTGCAGGCTGCGGCAATCGCTCTTATCAATGAGTCGAATGCTCCGGTGTTTGCTGTTGACATCCCGTCCGGGGTCGATGGATCTACCGGTCGGGTTTGTGGAGTTGCAGTGGAGGCCGACCTGACGGTCACTTTTGATCATGCTAAAATTGGTCATGGCAGCTATCCTGGGGCAGCTTATGCCGGTGCTCTTAAGGTCGTTGATATTGGCATACCAACAACCGGACGACAGACATTTTCCAGTCAAATTTCTCTCCTTGATAAAACCGATGTTCAAGCGCTTCTTCCGGATCGTTCCACGGTTGGTCATAAAGGGACATTTGGTCATTTGCTCGTCCTTGCCGGCTCCCCGGGAAAGACGGGTGCCGCCGTTCTTGCCGGAAATGCGGCAGCACGTAGTGGCTGTGGTTTGGTGACAGTTGCCACAGCTGCGACTGTTCATGATATTATTGAAGTGAAGCTGACCGAAGCAATGAGCTGTGCTCTTGCTGATCAGGGAGGTTTGATCTCATTACAAGCACAAGAGCAGATTGAGCAATTATTGGTTGACCGACAGGCTTTGGCTGTTGGCCCTGGTTTGGGTCAAAGTGATCAGCTTGCAGAGCTGTTAAAGTTACTGCTGACCACGGTTACCGTGCCAACGGTTATCGATGCCGATGGCTTAAATCTGTTGGCAGGGCAATTGGAGTGTTTGTCTGATGGCAAGGAAAAAGAGCTGGTCTTGACGCCACACCCCGGCGAGATGGCCCGTCTCACCGGTTTAACGGTTGCTGAAATTGAAGCCAACCGGTTTGAGATTGCACAGAAGTTTGCTACTGAATATGGAGTTGTCTTGCTGCTGAAGGGGGCTCGTACTGTCATTGCCGCACCTGATGGTCGGGTCAATATTAATTCTACCGGCAATGAAGGTCTTGCCAGTGGTGGTAGCGGTGATGTGTTGACCGGTTTGATTGGTGGTTTATTGGCGCAGGGTTTGGATAGTTTTTCTGCTGCCACTCTTGGGGCCTGGCTGCATGGCCGAGCGGCAGAGTTAGTTGCTGACCAACAGGGAACGGCCGGAATGATTGCATCGGATCTGCTCCTTCAACTCCCGGTTGCCCGGCAGGAACTGTTGCTGGCAGCGGACAATAGTTAACCCCAGGCGTTCTTGTCCATCCCGGCATAGTGTCGCTTTGTTTTACCCCCTGGAGGGGATGATGTCTGGTGGAACTCTACCTGATCATCTGGCAGGTATCTGTAAAAACATCACTGGTGAAAGGAAATGACTCATGTTGACTGCGCGAGATATTATGACAGAAGAAATTGTATCGGTAACCCTTGAAACCAGTTTGGCAGATTTGGCCAAGAAATTTGTTGAAACCCGTTTCAGCAACCTGCCGGTTCTGGACGGAGAGGGTCATCTGCTGGGGATTATCAGTGAAACTGATCTGATTGAAAAACATAAGCCTCTCCATATTCCAACGGTTATGACTTTGTTTGATTGGGTCTTTACTCTTGGCAGTGAAAAACGCTTTCAAGAAGAGGTTGATCGGGTGACTGCGGCAACTGTTGGTGAGTTGTATCGTGAAGATCCAGTGACCTGTTCTCCCGATACCACGGTGCGTGAATTGGCAGGGTTGATGAGTCAGCATCGGGTCCATTTGTTGCCTGTTGTTGATGATGGGAAAATGGTTGGTGTCGTGGCACGACTTGATCTGATCCGGGTGATGGAGGATTGATTTGAGTTCGTGGTCTGTTGTGAGTGATGGGGAATCACAGACCCTTGAATTAGGGTGGAGATTGGGGCAATTGTTGCAACAGTCAGCTCTGGTTCTATTGCAGGGTGATCTGGGGGCAGGGAAGACAGTTTTTGCGCGTGGGGTTGCTCGTGGCTTGGGTGTTGACCCACAAATTCCAATTACCAGTCCAACCTTTACTCTGATGAACCATTACCATGGGCGGCTTGATCTCTACCATTTTGATCTGTACCGTTTGTCTGATCCTGATGAATTAATTGAACTTGGTTTTGATGATTATGCCTATGGTTTGGGAGTGACACTGATTGAATGGCCGGAAAAACTGGCTAATCCCGAGACTCCGGGATTATGGGTTGATTTGAAGCGTATAGATGATGAGCATCGTGAAATTGTTTTTTTCCAGAAGGGTGAAACTCACCAGGAGTTGATTTCGGCCTTGCAGAAAAAATGCCATTTTCCACTGGATAATAATCTGTCGAAAGCAGAAGGGATGTAAGTTGATGGGGAAAATTTTATTGTATGATACCACTTTGAGAGATGGGACTCAGGCTGAAGATATCTCATTTCAAGTTGAAGATAAGGTGCGGATTGCCAAACGGTTGGATGAATTGGGAATCGATTATATTGAAGGGGGATGGCCTGGTTCCAATCCCAAAGACATCACATTTTTTCAAGCCATTCAGAATGAGACTCTTCAGCACAGTAAAATTGCAGCGTTCGGTTCAACGCGCCGGGCTAAAGTGACCCCTGCTGAAGACTCCAATATCCAGATGTTGATAGAGGCTGAGCCAGATGCGGTCACTATTTTTGGTAAAACCTGGGATTTTCATGTCCGTGAGGCATTGAGAATCTCTCTGGATGCTAATCTGGAACTGATTAATGATTCACTGGTTTATTTAAAAGAACGAGTTGGTGAGGTTATTTACGATGCAGAGCATTTTTTTGATGGGTATAAGGCCGATCCTGAATATGCACTGAAAACCTTGCAGGCTGCCGCTGCTGCCAATGTTGATTGTATTGTCCTCTGTGATACCAATGGTGGGACTCTCCCCCATGAGTTTCCTGCGATTATGGCAGCGGTACAGAAGGCGGTAACAACGCCTCTGGGTATCCACGCCCATAATGATAGTGATTGTGCTGCGGCAAATTCATTGATGGCTGTTCATTGTGGTGCCGTTCATGTCCAAGGGACAATTAACGGGTTTGGTGAGCGGTGTGGTAATGCAGACCTTTGCTCAATTATCCCATCATTAAGTTTGAAAATGGGTCACGAGTGTCTTGGCGATGGGAAACTGGCCACTCTGCGTAGTGCCTCCCATTATATTTATGAACTGGCAAATTTAACTCCTAATAAACATCAGCCCTACGTCGGCAACTCTGCTTTTGCCCACAAAGGTGGCGTTCATGTCTCGGCGATCCAGCGGCATCCGGAAACTTATGAGCACATCCGTCCAGAGTTGGTCGGAAATCGAACCCGGGTTCTTGTCTCTGATCTCTCTGGTCGTTCCAATATTCTGGTTAAGGCGGAAGAGTGCGGAATTAAGCTCGACAGTAAAGATCCGGTCACTCTGGAAATTCTTGAAGATATCAAGTCGATGGAAAATCAGGGTTTTCAATTTGAGGGTGCAGAAGCTTCTTTTGAGTTATTGATGCTCAAGGCGATGGGGAAGTTGAAGCACTATTTTTCAGTGACCGCCTACCGGGTGATTGACACCTTGCGTGAGAGTGACCAAGAGCCGGTCTCAGAAGCAACTATCCGGGTTAAAGTTGGTGGTAGAATTGAACATACTGCCGCTGATGGAAACGGTCCGGTTAACGCTCTGGATTCTGCGCTGCGTAAAGCATTGATCAGTTTCTATCCGCAGATTGGTGATGTGCAATTACATGATTATAAAGTACGGGTTTTGCC
>JAGLDI010000060.1 GCA_023145655.1 Desulfuromusa sp.
CTGCGGGACAATATGAAATTTGATCTGGATGACTATGTCCAGCGTGATCTGCACTATGCGATTGTTGATGAGGTTGACTCAATTTTAATCGATGAGGCAAGAACTCCGCTGATCATCTCCGGCCCCAGCGAAGATTCCAGTGAGCTCTATTACACTGTTGACCAGATTATCCCTCGATTGAAAAAAGGTGAGATGATCGAAGAGCGGGATGGCAAGATTGGTCAAGCGGTCAAGCGCTTTACCGGTGAATATACTGTTGATGAGAAAGCTAAATCTGCAGCCTTGACTGAAGAGGGGGTGACCAGAGTTGAGCAGTTACTCCATGTTGACAACCTGTACGAATCAAAAAATATCGAGATGTTGCACCATGTGAATCAGGCCCTCAAGGCTCATGCCCTGTTCCAGCGCGATGTTGACTATGTGGTTCAGGATGGTGAGGTTCAGATTGTTGATGAGTTTACCGGTCGGCTGATGCCGGGACGGCGTTGGAGTGATGGTTTGCATCAAGCAATTGAGGCCAAAGAGCGGGTAAAGATTGCCAGTGAAAATCAAACTCTTGCGACAATCACTTTCCAGAACTATTTCAGGATGTATGAAAAACTTGCAGGGATGACCGGTACTGCCGAGACTGAGGCTGCTGAATTCAATGAAATCTATAACCTGGATACAGTTGTTATTCCGACAAATCAGCCGATGCAGCGGGATGATATGGCCGATGTCATCTACAAGACCGAAAAAGAAAAGTTTCTGGCAGTGGTTGAAGATATTATTGAGTGTCATGGAAATGGACAACCGATTCTGGTCGGGACAATCACGATTGATACATCGGAAATTCTTTCGGCACTGTTGAAAAAACGGGGGGTTCCCCACAATGTTCTCAATGCAAAACAACATGAGCGCGAAGCTTATATTGTTGCACAGGCCGGGAGTAAAGGGTCGGTCACAATTGCAACCAATATGGCGGGTCGGGGAACGGATATCGTTCTCGGTGGTAATCCTGAGATGATGGCCCGGGCGGATGCTGCCAATGCTGAGGACCCTGAGGCCCGTTTTCAAGAACTTTTCCCCGATTACGAAGAACGTTGTAAAAGAGAGCGCCAGGATGTTCTGGATGCGGGCGGCCTTTACATCTTAGGGACTGAACGGCATGAATCACGCCGTATTGATAATCAGTTACGAGGTCGTTCTGGACGCCAGGGAGATCCCGGAAAAAGCCATTTTTATCTCAGTCTCGAAGATGACCTGCTGCGTATCTTCGGTTCGCAGAAGGTTGCCTATATTATGGATAAAATGAAGATTCCGGATGGCGAACCGATCGAACATGGGATGATCAGTAGGGCGATAGAAAATGCTCAGAAAAAGGTTGAGGCGCATAACTTTGATATTCGTAAACATCTCATTGAGTATGATGATGTTATGAACCGGCAGCGTGATGTGATTTACACCCAACGCCGTGAAGTTTTATCCGGGGACCAACTTCAGGAAACTTTTCAGGGAATTATTGCCGATACTGTTGCCGACATGGTTGGCTCGTTCTGCCCTGACAAAACCCCCTCGGCTAATTGGGATTGGGATCGTCTTACTGATGATTTTTTGAATCAGTTCAATTTCCTCCCCGATTTAAATTCGCTAGATCCCTCTGATATTAAACATGAGGAATTGGAAGATCTGTTGAAAAAACAGGCTGAGCAGCGCTTGTCGGAGAAGGAAGAGGACTTCACTCCAACGGTTATGGCACAGCTGATGCGTGTACTGCTGTTGCAGACGATAGATGCACAGTGGAAAGACCATCTGCTTTCTGTCGATCATCTCAAAGAGGGGATCGGTCTGCGTGGTTACGGGCAAAAAAATCCCAAAGAAGAGTATAAGCGTGAAGCTTATAGTCTATTTATGGAGATGATGGGGCGGGTCAGAGAGGAAGTTTTACAGAAAATTTTCCGGATTCAATTGGCGCGGGAGGAAGATGTTGAACAACTTGAAGCCAAACAGCGGCGACAGAAAATATCGATGAACCGAACCGATGAAGAGACTCAGATTAACAAGCCGACAGTTCGGGATGAGGACAAGGTCGGTCGGAATGATCCTTGCCCTTGTGGAAGTGGAAAAAAATACAAGAAATGTTGTGGGAAATAGAGTTGAGATGAACTGATGGTAGAACAACCACAAGAAAATCCAGCAATTCTGTTGATTGACGATGCACCGCTTATCCTGGACCTGATGGAGGATATGCTGGAGGATCTCAATTGCCCGGTGCTGCGTTCGGGTTCGGGACTGGGGGTGACCAAAATCCTGGATCAGGAGGACGTTGCCGTGGTTTTTTGTGATGTTTCGCTTCCTGATATAAATGGCGTTAACGTGTTGCAAATGATTAAGCAGCACACCCCTGAGATTCAGGTCGTTATGATTTCCGGGCAACAGGACTTTGATGTCGCCCGTCAGGTTTTACGTGAACGCGCTCTCGATTACCTTGTCAAACCATTTTCTCAAGAGGAAGTTTTACAGGTTGCCCGGCAGGGAATCGGTGCCTATTTTTATGCCAAGCACCAGAATCAAGCTCGCCTTGAAGCACAGCGACGGATGGCCGATCTGATACTGCTCAGAAAAGTTGGTGAAACGGCTAATGCTGGGAATAACCTGCAGGGGTTGTTCGACCAAATACTTGATTCAATCGTCCATACTGCCGGGGTTGAGGTTGCTTCGCTGATGTTGCTGAAAGAAGATGGTTTACTCCATATTGCTGCTGCACATGGGTTAGATAAAGAGATCATTCGTTCTGTGCGAGTGGCTGCAGGAGTGGGAATCTCCGGGCATGTTCTGGCAACGGGTGAAGCGGTTCTGGTTCCTAATATTGATCAGGATAATCGCTTTAAAAGTTCACGTGGCGGGCAGCGTTATAAGAACCAATCCTTACTTTCGGTCCCAATCTATGTGCGTGATGAGATGGTTGGAGTGATCAATGTCAACAATAAAACCTCTGGTTATCCCTTCGATCTGGAAGACCAGAATTTATTGGTAGCAATTGCTAATCAAGTTTCATTGGCGATGGAAAACTTTAAACTGATAAATAGTTTTCGCCAACAAGCTCTGGTTCTGGAACATACCAATGAGGATTTGGTCCGGGTGAACCGAGCCAGAACCCGTCTGGTATGCAACCTTTCTCATGAACTTAAAACCCCGTTAACCTCAATTATGGGATATGTCGATCTGTCCCTCTCCTTTTTTAATAAGTTATCTGAAGAAGAAATCAAGGACAATCTGGTTCAGATTCATGAGGAGGGAAAGCGTCTGGAAAAATTGATTACCGGGATGCTGAGGTTGTTTTCCATCGAATCAGAACGTGAGGTCTGGCGATGGAAATCTTTTGGTGTTCCTTGGTCAATTGCCGATTCCTTTCAGTACTATAACTCCAAAATGGCCGAGCAAAATCTGCTGACGGAAATTGATATTCAGGATGATTTGCCAGAGATTTATGGTGATCCGGAAAAATTTGGGATGGCCTTTAATTCTCTGATCGATAATGCCGTCAAGTTTAATCGTGATGGTGGTTTGGTACGGATTAAAGCCGAAGTGAAGGTTTTTGAGGGGTTGGACTATATTTATTTACAAGTTTTTAACCAGGGACAGACTGTCCCACCTGGAGCCCATGAAACAATTTTTGATTCTTATACCCAACTCGGGGATATTGATACGGAAAAACCTCATGGGGTCGGGATTGGCTTGGCGCTGGTTAAAGTTGTTGTTGATCGGATGAAGGGGGATATCTTTCTCGAAGAACTTGACGAAGAGGGAACCTGCTTTGGTCTGATGTTGCCAACGGAACAAACTTACAACATCTTACAGAGTTGAATATGAATAGTGGTGATATTCCTGCTGGTTTCCGTTTTTCGGGAATAGCGAGTGGAATTAAAAAATCTGGCAAACTTGATTTGGGGCTGATTGTTTCTGATCTTCCTGCCGACTGTGCTGGCGTTTTCACGCGCAATAAAGTGATTGCTGCCCCATTACTGTTAACTAAACCAAGAGTTGCCGGGGGGAAGTGTCAAGCGATTTTAGTCAATAGCGGTAACGCAAACGCTTGTACCGGCGCTGCGGGGCTGCAGATAGCTGAGACGACTCTCCAATTATTATCAGAACCGTTGCAAATAGCTGATGACTTGATTGCGGTTGCTTCAACTGGAGTTATTGGTGAAGCTCTCCCACTGGAACCCTTTCGTACTGGTGTTCCAAAGCTGGTAGATTGCTTGTCTGCTGCACATGCTGCTACTGTTGCCGAAGCAATGATGACTACTGATGCTTTTTCAAAGATTGCTAGCGCAAAAGAGTCAGGAACTCCAGACTATAGAATTCTCGGGTTGGCAAAAGGGGCCGGGATGATCCATCCCAATATGGCAACGATGCTTGGTTTTGTCCTCACTGATGCACAGATATCCCCCGAACTACTCAAAACTGCATTGCCGAGGGCGGTGCAGAAAAGCTTCAACTCAATTACTGTGGATGGCGATACCTCCACCAATGATATGGTTCTTCTGCTGGCTAATGGTGCAGCTAATTCTGCAATGATTACGCCCGATACTGATGAGGCTGAAATATTCTGTCAGCATCTGGAACGGGTCCTCCTTGATCTGGCAAAGATGATCGTCCGTGATGGAGAGGGTGCAACCAAACTGGTTCAAATCCGAGTTGTCGGTGCTGAAAATGAAGAATCAGCCCGTACAGCAGCATGTTCAGTGGCAACCTCGGCCCTGGTAAAGACGGCATTTTTTGGTGAGGATGCAAACTGGGGTCGAATTATTGCTGCAGTTGGCTATTCTGGAATTGATATTGACCAAAATCACATTGATATCAGTTTTGATCAAATACCAGTTGCTATTGCTGGTTTGTCCGCTGGGGCGGAACAGGAAGCCAAGGCAACCAAAGTGCTGCAGCAGGATGAGTTCGTGGTGACGATCGATCTCCATTCAGGGGACGCTGAATCTAGCTATTACACTTCAGACCTCAGCTATGAGTATGTTAAAATTAATGCTGATTATCGAACCTGATTTTTGACTTGGTGAAAAATTCCACGATGTTTAAACGAATAATTCTGATTGTCCTTGATGGTGTAGGCGTTGGTGCTCTGCCTGACGCTGGAAAATATGGAGATCATGAAGCGGCAACCTTGCAGCATGTTGCAGAAAAAGCGGGTGGTTTGTCGTTGCCCCATTTGGAACAGTTGGGCCTTGGACATATTGTGTCGGTTAAGGGCGTTGCAAAGGTTGCAGCCCCAGAGGGCTGTTGGGGAAAAATGGTAGAAAAGAGCCCAGGGAAAGATTCTATTACCGGACATTGGGAACTTGCCGGAGTGGTTCTGGATCGCCCATTTGCAGTTTTCCCCCATGGTTTTCCGGAAGAAATTATTTCTGTTTTTATTGCCGAAACAGGTCTTAACCCACTGGGTAATATCGCTGCGAGTGGAACCGATATTCTTCGGGACTTGGGCGAAGAACATTTGAAAAGTGGCCGCCCGATTATTTATACCAGTAGTGACTCGGTATTTCAGATTGCTGCCCACGAAGATATTATTGCCCCAGAAAAACTCTATTCCATCTGTCGTCAAACCGAAAAGATTCTTCTGCCTTACGATGTTTGTCGGGTTATTGCGCGTCCTTTTAAAGGAACCTGTGCTGCTGACTTTTATCGTACTGCAGGACGCCATGATTTTCCCCGCAAACCACCTGAAAAAACCTTACTTGATCTTCTACAAGAACAGGGGGTTGCTACCTGTGGAATTGGTAAAATTAAGGATCTCTTTGATGGGGAAGGGGTCACATTTTCGTACCCGACAACCAATAACTTTGATGGTATGAATCAAACTCTGCAGGTGCTGAATGAAATTAATCAGGGACTGATCATGGTCAATCTGGTAGATTTTGATATGCTGTATGGGCATCGACTAGATGGTGATGGTTTTGCCACCGCCTTGCAGCAGTTCGACAGCTGGTTGCCACAGCTGATGCAAAAGATGTCCCCTGAGGATTTATTGATAATAACAGCGGATCACGGTTGTGATCCGACCACTCCGGGGACAGATCATAGTCGTGAATATGTGCCATTGTTGCTTTCTTCTCAAGCGATTACGGCTCCAGGAAGTTTGGGCATAAGGGCTTCTTTTGCAGATGTTGGGGCGACAGTTGCTAGTAATTTTCAGGTTTTTATGCAAAATGGAAAAAGTTTTCTTTCTGAACTCACACCTACAAATATAAGGGGGTTATAAAGATGAAAAAAATACTGGGATTAATGCTTATTATTATTGTTTTGGGTGTTTCTTTTGCTCAGGCGTCAGATTTGAGTGTTGCTGACGGGACGATTACTACCGCAATTGAAAATCAGATGCCGATTGATAGCATTGATTCTTATCGTGCCGATTTTGGCAAGTTGTACTGCTTTACCCGGATCCTTGGTGCGCCGGGCGATACCGAAGTGACCCATGTCTGGTATTATCAGGACAACGAGTTAGCCAGAGTCATACTGCCGGTCCAATCTGCAGATTGGCGTACCTATTCATCCAAGCGATTTTTGCCACAGTGGGCTGGTCAATGGAAGGTTGTTGTTCTGGATGTCGAGGGAAATGAAATAGCAACTATTCCGTTCAGTTTGGAATAAATGTGATATCTAACTAAAAAGGCGACCCGCAAGGGTCGCCTTTTTAGTTATCAATATGGTGGGTTATTTCTTTGCCCGTGCTGCCCGTGCTCTAGCTAAGTTGCCAGCAAGGTCACGGTCAATGGCCATTTGTCGACGACTTTCTGAATAGTTTTTTGAAGCGAGGGACTGACCGCGAGGAATATCAAATTGTTTCCGATACTCTGAAGCCGTCATGTCGTGAGCTGTTTTCAAGTGTCGAGAGAGGGTTTTGAAGCCTTTACCACAGATCATGCAGTAGATTTTATCTTTCCCGAAGGCTTTCTTCTTACTAACTGCGGGAGTCTCTTCAACAACTTCCTCTGTTTCTAAAAGGGCACCCTTTTCCAAGGCAGACAAAACAGAATGAACTTCATTTAATTCAGAGATCAACTCTTCTTTTGACATAGGGGTTGTTGATGCGTGTGCTGCAACAATATCAACCGCCATCTCCATAATATTTGCCATATCCAATATCTCCTTTTTATTTTTCAAGCTAAATATTTTTAGAACATAAAATAAAAAGTAAGGCAAGAGCAAAGTCTGTTTACCAATGAAATTGATTTATATTCCTTATATTGGTAATTATATTGGTATAGCGCTTTGTTGATTTATGCAGAAAATACTTTTTTACAAGTTCTTTATGATAGGTCATTCTATGAATATAAGAGAGTCTTTGGAGCAAATTGAAATTCAGTCTCTTTCACCTCAGGCTTGTTTTAGTTCAATGAGTCAAGGGCGAAAAAAACCATCTGAATTATGTACCATACGGACCGTTTTTCAGCATGATCGTGATCGTATTTTACACAGCAAAGCTTTTAGAAGGTTAAAAGATAAGACTCAGGTGTTTCTTTCCCCTGAAGGAGATCACTATCGAACCCGATTAACTCATACCCTTGAAGTTTCACAGGTTGCCCGTACTATTTCACGTGCATTGCACCTCAATGAAGATCTGACTGAAGCTATTTCTTTAGGTCATGATCTTGGACACACCCCGTTTGGACATGTTGGAGAGCGAGTATTAAATGAACTGCTTCCCGGTGGCTTCCATCATGTTCTTCAGAGTTTGCGGGTGGTTGATATATTAGAAAAAGATGGTAAGGGGCTGAATCTAACTTATGAAGTGCGGGATGGTGTTTTGAAGCATTCTAAAGGGAAAGGGGGGTTGTTGACACCAGATAAACAATCCTGTGCTCAAACTCTGGAGGGTCAAGTGGTTCGTCTGGCAGATATCATCGCTTATGTCAGTCATGATCTCGACGATGCTATTCGTGGAAATGTTATAAGTTTGAACGAGATTCCCAAAGATATATCAACCGTGGTTGGTTTGCGCCACTCTTGCCGGATTGACCGGATGGTACATGATTTGATCGGTGAAACTATCGCAGTGGATTGTTGTCAGATCCGTCTTTCAGCGGAAATGGATGAAGCTATTCGTGCCCTGAGAAGTTGGCTTTTTGAGCATGTCTATCTGGCAGAATCAGTTCAAGTTGAATTTAATAAAGCCGCTCATCTCCTCAAGGAGTTATTTTTACTCTTCTGCAATAATGAAGATATTTTTCTGCAGTGTGGTGGTCAGCGTTTAGCGGGGGATAACCTGGAGATTTCTGTGGCAGATTTTATAGCTGGAATGACAGATCGATTTGCTCTGTCCCTCTATCGAGAACATTTTCTGCCGCAGCCATGGAAGAGGATTTGATGTGTAATAATTTATTGGAAATTATTTATAAAAGCTTGACAGTTTCTAATCTCTATGTTAGCTTTTGAGACACTTTCCTTGAAAAAACAGGGAGTTCGAACGTTTTAAGGGATATATGTCAGTAGCCAGTAATCGCATACTTATTTTCCGTCTAGGAGAAATAGGGTTCCTTCTGGACTTGGCTGAGGTTGTTGAGGTTGTTGATCAGGGAGTTGATGCTCTTGATCCGGGTCGTAGCGATATTGGACGGGGAATTGTTTCGGCGTTGCTTTTTCGACAGACTTGGATTCCTGTTGTTGATCCCGCACTAAAATTGGATATTTTTTCCACAATGAAACTGAAGGAAAAAACTGTCGTCGTTTTACGTGGCACCGAGGGAAATTGGGCTTTATTGGTGGATCGGGTCAGCAAATTATCCGCTGCAGAAAAGTTTCAGCCCTGTGAGATCCCCTTTCTTTTAAAGATTGTGGCGCTGGGCTTTTATTCGCAAATTCAACTTTTAGATAACGAACCCATAATTGTTTTCGAACCAGAACGCTATTATGGATCTGTTCCTTTACTCGTATGAGCCGTTTTGGTCTTTTCCGGATCGGCGGGTTTAGATTTGCTGTTGCACTGGAGCAAATCAAGAAGATTCTCCAGAATTCAAAAACCTATAAATTGCCCCATCTTCCTGGGGCGGTTACTGCAGTTCTGGTTGATGCCGGTCAGCTGATACCACTGTTTGATTTGGGTCAGATGTTCGGAGCTGAAAGTCAGGGAACACCGGGCTATCAGGTTCTGGTAGAATCAGAATATGGTCCTGTTGCCCTAGCGGCAGATATGACCGGGAAAATAGTTACTGAGCAAAAAGGTGAATTATCAGTAACTGTCGAGCAAGGGACGGATTTCGGGATTACTGGTAAGTTCGTTTATCAAAGTGAAGAATATAATCTTTTGGATATTGATTTTTTAGCTATAGAAACGACTCAGGGTTTTTGGCGAAATCAGCTTGATGCTGGTGGTGTGAGGAGGCATAAATGATGAAAAAGCTACTGTTGGCCGATGATAGTATCACGATTCAGAAGGTCGTCGGTATTATCCTCTCGACAGAGGGATATCAGCTTGAGATAACAGATGATGGGGATCGTGCTTTCACTAAGGCACTGGAAGAAGTTCCGGATTTAGTTATCGCTGATATTTCGATGCCTGGAAAGGATGGGTTTGAGCTATGCCGAGCCATCAAGAGTGAGCCGACTTTGGCAAATACATCGGTCTTGCTATTGCCAGGTGTTTTTGATCACTTTGATGAAACAAAGGCAGGGGATGTTTGTGCTGACGGTTGGTTGACAAAACCATTTGAGTCGCAAGCACTTTTAGATAAAGTCGCTCAGCTTCTTGAAGCAGAACCGGTGCAGATAGCTGGTACTGCCGTCCCGGAAGATGAAGAGCTTTCACTCGAGACACCAGTCGAAGCAACTGAAGTTGATATAGATACAACAGTGAGTGAAGAGATTCTTGGTCTC
>JAGLDI010000061.1 GCA_023145655.1 Desulfuromusa sp.
ATGTTCTGTTGCTTTATACAAAAGGCCAAGGTTGAAACCGCAGCCCCAACCATCCCCTTCAAATCTTTGATCAATATCTTGTAGTGGCCCGGTCAGCGGAGGTAAGACCCCACCACCAAGTTGCAAGTCAACAAGTGTATAAGCGGCTGTCTGATTGATTTTTTTCTTTAATGTGGAATCAAGGTAGACAAGGCTGAACCCCCCCGCAATTGATAACTTGTCATTCAGGCGGTACGAAATAACTGGGTTGATATTGAGGGAGAGGATCTCACCCGATGTCCCCAGGTATCTTCCCTCATAATCATCGTCCCATTCAGTGGACAAACCGAAAGGGAAAAATAGCCCGATACCGGTACTGAACTTCTCATTGACTTGATGGGTATAGTACAAATATGAAGGGAAATTCCAGTTATTTTCACCATCCTCCGAACCGCCGGAATCAAGATCAATACTGCGATCAGCATGGATTGCAGTTGTTCCAATCTCGATCTGACGACCGGGTATGTCGTTCAATAATGCTGGATTAAAGTAGAGTGAAGATGGGCCGACAGGGTGAGCAACAACCGCATTTGCCTGCCCTAAGCCGGAAGCTCCCTGAGTAAAGACTCCAAACCCTGAGGCGAATGCTGATCCCGTAAATAAAGAGAGTATCATCATGATAAAAATGGTCTGTTTCATTGAGAACTCCTGTCAGCTTATCCCCACTCCCCTGTTAACCCATTGATATTAAATTGGTTTGGTCCCTCTTGCAATAATCAGAGGGGTATAGGTGAAGCGTAGCGGGTTGTTCATGAATGCTTGAACCTCATGATGAAACGCTTCAAAACTTCCCTCGTAAGCGCTAAATGGACATCCTGATTTTTGAGCTGCAACTTCAACTTTGCGCTGCCAGTTGTAACTATCGCTTTCTTCGATTTCTCCATAGATCAGATGGTGCATTTCTGCTGTGCAGGCAATATTCAGAAAACCAAGCTTGTAGAGATGACCATAAAGGTGTCGACCGGCATAGGGATCAAAGTCAAAATCCTTTTCCAACCGGGACATAACATCCAGAAGAGTTTGTTGCAGCCGCTTGCTCATCCCACTGTGACTCAGGCTGTTGTTGTCCAGATCGGCAAGACAGGCAATTCCTCCGGGCTTTAACGAGGCAATGCTGTGGACAACAATCTGTTGCTGCTCTGCTCTGAAATATTCAAGAAAGAAACGGGTCCACATAGCATCGTAGAGTTGCACACTATGATATGGCTGTTGAATATCGTGGTGGACAAAATCAATATTGTTCGTTGCATATTGTTCGTGGGCAGTTGCCAGTCGCTCCGCAGAGAAATCAAGCCCGGTCACATGTCCATTTGGGCCAACAAGTTCTGCCAATGCTTTGGTGGTGATACCGGTTCCACAACCAACATCCAGAACTCGCATACCGGGGCCGATCCCGGCCCATGCTGCCTGGCGCTTAACTGCTTCCTTATCGGTTTTCAATTCAAGCCGCTTCCCTTCATCCTGATTTTCCATCAGGTAGGTCCGGCTCGGTTTTTCTTTAATAGGCATTAGAGGCTTTCTTGTGTTTGGTACTGGTTGGCATCGGTGATATTTGCAGGCGTACCAGCTGATTCACCAAATTTTGAGTTTGTTTGGGGATTTGCTGGAAGCAGATAGCAAACCCCTCGGGGTGATTGCTGCTGGCTGGAGACTGTTTATCGTTGATCCAGGCAACATTACCAGAAATCTGAATAAATTCGTCGCTTTCTGGAAGGGCAAAAGTCAAAATCAGAGGTTCCTTTTTGTCAATCGGACCAGAACAGGAGATGAAAGCTCCTCTGGCCCCGATATCCATAATATCACCGGACAATATCCGCTGTTTCTGCCGGACAGATGCTTGAGTCCGGTACTGTATTCGTGGTGCTCTGCGCCGAGATACAGCAGGGGATTCAGTTTGATAACTAGGGGCACTTGGTTTTATCAAAGAAAAATCCCGTTCTTTCAGGTAGACGAGAAAGGCACTGATAATCTTTGGATCAAAGTGCCTTCCGGAGCCTTCCTGCACCAGGCTGAGAGCTTTTTCTAGGGGCATCGGTTCACGGTAATGGCGCTTAGAGGTGATTGCCTCAAAGAAATCGGCGACCGCTATAATTCTCGCGCCAAGGAGAATTTCCTCCCCTTTCAGTCCTGCCGGATAACCGGAGCCATCCCAATGTTCATGATGGGATCCAGCAATCTGTGGAATTTGTGTTTGCAGCCCCCGGAATGGAACTTGACTCAGAATATGCTGAGACCGGTCTGGATGGGTATTAATGATATCTCGCTCTCCAGGAGTTAAGCGCCCATTTTTTTTAAGAATCGAATCAGGGATACCAATTTTTCCATAATCGTGAAGCAATCCTGCAATTCTGATCATCTGTATATATTCAGCAGATTGTCCCAGTTGTTTGGCTATGCCAGCTGAATACTCGGTGACCACTTCACTATGACCTGCGGTGAGATAATCTCTGGCATCGATAGATTGGCCAAGAATCCCCAGAGTTTTTTCAAAGGAGACCTCTAACTTTTCAATCAGTCTGACATTTTGTATTGCAACACCAATCGCTGGGGCAATGCCCTGGAGTAAGTTTATATCATTTGGGGTTAATGGGCGCTCGGTGCCCCGATTGGTCACAGCAATGACCCCTAAAGATTTTTCCCCGACAATAATTGGGCAGCAGATGAATGACTGAATCCCAAGATCTTTGATAAACTTACGTGATTTGGTTGATAACCTTTCTTCAATTTCTTCCGTATCATTAATAATAAAGTTTTTCTGCTGGTGGAAAGCCTGGACAAATGGTCCCTGACTGTTGGGGTTATTGAGGCTGAAAGATGACGATAGTGACTGGCTGAAGTCCTTCTTGGAGTAGCCGTACGAGGACTTAATTTCAAGACGGGTTTTTTCCCGGTTCGACAGAAGGATCGCGCCACAATCAAAACCAAGCCCCGACTCCATTACTTTGATGATGGTACTTAAAACTCCTTCAACCGATCTTTCCTTGGTCAAAACCTGACCAATTTCATGAACCAGTCGGATATTTTGTGAACTGGTATTGATCAGTTCAGTCAGGCGTTCGGAACTGTCCCACATGTTCTCCATTGAACTCGTCATTTCCTTGCGGCGTAGAATTTCTGTAGCCAGTGAAACTCCCAGACACAGGAATGACACCGGAAGTGAATAAGCCAGGAAAGTTTTGAAAGGTAAAAGGGATAGCCCCGGAGCAATAGTGAGAACTAAAAAAACCATAAAAGCGTTACGAATACTGGCAACAATGTTGGAAGGTTTTCTCTTCCAGGTAATAATATAACGGCAGCAGCTTCCCCCCTTAAAGAGGCATTCCGGCTGTTCTATTTTTGGTAAGCCAAGGTGAAATCCATCGACGATGGCTTCAAAATAGCCAATACGATTTTCGCACTGAAAAGGTTCTTCATTGACCCCTTCCTTTGGGGTTACAGTAATTTCGACCTTGTTACGTCTAATAGCTCTGGATTTATAATCCCCTGATCGTGTCAGTCGTGTGCTTAAACGACTGATAAGTTGAAAGGCTAAAGAGGGTCCCATCAGGCCAAAGGTGTACTGTTGCAGAGAGCCAATGGTTCTGGGAGATGCTGCCAATCGACCAGCCTCTCTGGCAATATTATGATTGCCTGTCAATTCAACGATTTTTTCATGGAAACGATTGATTTGAGACTGTGAAAACCAGAAACCTTCGTCATCTACCTCATGACGTTCCATTTCTGCATAGGCTAAAATTTGACCGATACTGACATCCGGATATTTTGATCGGAGCAGCTTTGCATAGACGTTAATCAAACGTGAATTATATAGAGAATCACTTTTCTTCATCGGCAAAATCGATTCATCCAAGACATATATGACTCCATCCCTTCTGGGATATTCAAGGTCCACATGGTGTATTCCTTATCAGCATTAAAGTTACATGAGTCAAGAAAACTATTAGGGAAAACCATTACAGGGTCTGAATTTTTTTCATGCTTCAGTGCCTGACTACAGATGGCGACACGAATCATATCAAAATATTCAGGCTGGGAATCGATCAGATAAACAGTAATTGCGTTCGTAATTTCAGAGAGGTTCAGGCCAATACCTGTAGACTGTATATCAATAAGTGCTATAGGAGAATCCTGATAGCGTAGGGCAAGTAGCTCTCGTTGTCTGGATAACCCATTGGCCTTATATTTTTCTGATAGCGATTGATCATCAAGGTCTTCCGGAAGCATGTCAAGTGCTTCTGGCAACATCCCGGCCGAGATTTTTTGATAATAGCCATAAAACTCATTCAAGTCGGATCTCACTGCAGGGTCAATGCTCCACCCCCTGGCTAGATCGTCTTCTCCGCCCATAAATGTTCTGGCCTCATTGATGTAGGAGTAGCAATCTAATGAGGTTTTTTTTGAGTCTTTTAACTCACCAACATAATCACCAAAATAACGTTTTGGAAATCTATTAACTGTTCTGTAGTAGCCAATAATATATTTGAGATGTGTTGGATCCAACTGGTAGCTGTCATTTATATATTCTGAAATAGCACGCAATACTCTTAATCCTGCTCTTTGACTATTCACTGCGGCATGATGCTGACAAAACCAGGTATTCTGATAAACATGCAATGCTGAAAAATGACCAAAAATCCGTCCCTGATTCTGATAAATAAAATGGCGACTGATATCTACCCCTTTTTGGTAGAGGGTCAGATAAGACTGCATCATTTCTTCACGTTTACTGGCGATTTCGGCATATTTTTTGGGGTAGAGAAAACCGGTTTCAAAAAAGAAATCAAACAAATCTTCTGGATCAATCTGATTGCTGATGTAGGTGCTGGAATTCTGTGCCTGCTGAATGAAATTGATCAACTGTAGATGATCCTGAATATTGATATCTAAAATTGCGCAGCCGATCCGTACCGTTTCCGGTTCCTTTTCATCCGCTTCACAATAAACAACCTGCATCATGCAGGGGATGACGAGGTTGTTGGTAAATGAAATTTTTGCATTTCTGATCAACAGGCCGGGGATTAATGCGGCTCTGGTTGATTTTTCATTTACGGAGAAGCCCAGGCTGCCCAGATCGGTGATTTTCAACCTGACTTTTTTACCGGTAATTGGATGATCAAACAGCAGGTCTGGAGATGGAACCAGTTGCTGGCGGCGCGTGCGGTATTTTCTGGGAGTGTAGCGTGGTGTCGCTTTCATGTCGGGAATTAACAGATACTGCCCATGTCCACGGGGAGAAAGGGTCACCTGACCGGTGTAAACAGGATCATTATCGCACTGAACGGTCAACATGGCAGGGGCATTTTTGTTCAGCCAGGTAAAAGAGAGATCCTCCCCGGCGTGAAGATCGACCAGAATCCCTTTAACTGAATAATCCAGTAATTTACCTGAGAAGACGATAGCGTTCTGAGTGAGGGTTACGGGGATCTCTTTTTCAACACAGGTAAAGCGAATTTGCTTTCTGAATCCGGATTCCACCGCTGTTTCAGGAACCGTAAAGCTTATGGTTCGATCGCTGATTCGATAAATTTCAGGCTTGAATTCGTAGGAACCCCGGTTGGTATTCAGGATGATTTTCACCAAATTGAATGAATACAGGGAGGCCGGGGAAGATTCCTCTTTAATCCAGGTTGCGGTGATGCTTTCATCAGCAACCGGATCCGGGTTGGCTTTTAAGTAGATACAATAATTATGATTTTTATGCTGCATACAAATTATCAAAGGGGTCTTTTGATAATGGAGCGCATTGATCTGATTCAGCAGTTGAGTTTGCCGAATCGACCTGAGCTGGGCAACATTTTTTTCCTTTACTACAGTCACACTTTTCTCCCCATAGCCCCCC